>NZ_CBDDRA010000001.1:243942-429417 GCF_965232925.1 Tumidithrix helvetica PCC 7403 | reverse complement strand
AGTATTCATAAATCGAGTTGCGAAATTCTTGGAGTTTCTGGAAAATCATTATTGTCAATGTCAATTTTGGTTAATTGATCATTGCTCTTTTGGCAGTTTGTGCCAAGCACCTGCTGCCTTTTTTTCTTTTTCTAGTCCAAAGTCCAGTATTTAGACAAATTCGCTTTCGCTAAAGCAATTCATCCACGTAGCGAGAAAGAGCAAAAAGTTTGGATGGATACCCACTGTCATAAGCTTAAGCATGATGCTGGATTTGCTAGGCTTTTACTTATGGTTTCTCTCTCTAAATTGGTACATTAAATTCTAGTCAAACCCCTTCGATCGCCATCTTTTGTCGAAAGAATTAGGGATAATGTAACGAAGCCTATCGTCCCTAAAATCAGTAAATTCCTGTATGCGAAAGTTCTCACAGAATGAAAAGCGAACCATGCAGATTAGAGATGCCGTTGAGGCAGATTTACCAGCCATTGTCGAGATTTATAATGCCGCGATTCCAAATCGCTTGGCAACAGCCGATCTTGAACCCGTTTCCCTTGAGAGTCGTTTAGCTTGGTTCCATTCTCATAGCGATCGCTATCCTGTGTGGGTGATTACATCCATGCAAACTTCCGAGGAGCAAATTATCGGTTGGTTGAGTTTTCAAATGTTTTATGGGCGTCCTGCCTATCAAAGAACCGTAGAAGTCAGTATTTATACTGCACCGAGCCACCAACGTTGCGGGGTGGGGAAACAATTACTTGCCCATGCGATCGCACAAAGTCCAAAGCTCCAAATCTCTAACCTAGTGGGGATGATCTTTGGTCACAACATTCCGAGTTTGCGCCTTTTTTCTAGCTTTGGCTTTCAACAATGGGGACTCCTTCCACAAATTGCCGATCTCGATCGTATCGAACGCGACCTAATTATCATGGGATTACGCATTTCTTCGCCTCAGATTCGCTAAAATAGAGCTAGTTCGTCTCTAGTTTGTAATTTCAGACAATGGATTCTTGAAGCTTAGTATTTTAAAATCAAAATCTTATGGATAATCCCAGTGCACCTCTCGGTAAAAATCTACGGGGGCGCGATCTCAGTGGAGAGCGCATGTTCGGAGCAGAGCTTAACAATGCTGACCTCAGCGGAGCCAAACTAGTCAAAACGCGTTTGAGTGGAGCCGAACTCAACGACGCCAATCTCAGTGATGCCAATCTCGAAGGCGCTAGCATGAATCGCGCCCAGCTCAAAAATGCCGACTTGACAAACGCCAACTTGACAGGGGTAAAATTTCAGGAAGCGAATTTGTCGGGGGCAAATTTAACGGGAGCTACCTTAACTGGCACTAACTTTAACGAAGCCAATCTGAGTAGCACAATTTTTGGGGCAGCAATTCTTGCAGGGAACGATCTCAGCAATGCCAATTTAAGCAAGGCTGATTTGACTGCTGCCAATTTATCGGGGGCGATTTTTAGTAATAGCAAATTAAATGGCGCAAGCCTCAGTGGAGCTGACCTACGCAGTGCCAATCTCAGTGGGGCAGACCTAAGTAATGCCAATCTTAGTGGGGTTCAGCTAGAAAATGCAGATATTACCAATGTCAATTTTAAAGGGGCAAACCTGAGTAATGCTAACCTGAGAGGTTTAAACCTTTACGGTTGTAATATTACGCAAGCCAATCTCAGTGGGGCAACCTTGCCCGATGGCACAAAATCAAGATAGGGCGATTTCCCAGACAAAAACATAGAACCACCTACCCTATAAAAGCTAGAGGAAACATGGGAACTAATTTTATAGGGATTGACTTGTCTTTACGAGAGCTGAGGCTTGATCAGCATTTTAAAGAAGGTTGATGGCTGAGCGTTAGATAGCATAACAGCAGGTTGGGCTGCTAGCCAGTCACGCCCTAACCGCACGGTGACATCAGACTCAATCGAGCCTGTAGATTCAACGACAATCTCACCCATCCCTAAAGTTGCTCGCACTTGCTCTGCTGTCGTGCGATCTCCTTTTTGCGCCACAATTTGGGTTTTCGCTAGAGGTTTTGCCCAAGAGGTATCTGCTGGGAATACCTGCCCATATCCTGCTTTGGATAGAACATTGGTAGCGCTCTTGACCCCTTCGGGCTTTTTGATGCTGTCTTGAATCGCAACCCGTATGTATTTGGGAGAATGACTATCTTCGTCTAAATCTTGGGACTTGGCAGTCACATTAAAGTGATCGACCATCAATCGCGATAAATGTTTGTAATCAACAATCCAATAGCTGAGGTTATACTCGCCTGGATTGCTAAATCGACCAGGAACCATCAACATTCTGGCATCTTTACGATTGGTCTTTGAGACAAATGCAGCGAGAGCCAAGACTTCCTCAACGGAGAGGTTGGTATCGATATTTTCTTTGAGAACCGATAGCACTTCAGGCAACTTTGCGATCGTCTCAACATTCAGTTTTTGCTCGACAAAAGCCCGAAAGAACGTTTGTTGGCGCTGAACGCGTCCAATATCCCCCAAGTCGTCGTAACGATAGCGCATATATTGCACTGCCTTCGCACCGTCTAAACGCTGCTGTCCGGGCTTGAGATTAATGTAGAGATGCTGGCTATCATCTTGATATTTCATGCGTTTTGGCACATAGATATCCACCCCACCTAGAGCATCGATCAATTTACCAAAGCCATCAACATTGACGCGAATGTAGCGATCGATCGGCACATCCCCCAGCATTTGACTGACTGTTTGAGCGGAAAGCGCAGCGCCACCTAGATAATTGGCAGCGTTGATTTTCGTTTCTCCCACCCCTGGAATATGGACTCGGCTATCTCTGGGAATTGAAAGTACCGTAAGTTTTTTGGTGGTGGGGTCAAACCGCATCATCAACATGGCATCGCTCATGCCGTTGAGATTGCCATCCACCTGCTCTAAATATTTTGTCTTTGTTTTTTGAGCAGCTTCGGGAAGATCTGACGTTAATAAGATTGTTCCCAGCACCAAAATATTCACGGGTCTTGTCAAAGCTGGTAGCCCTGCTGTAGCCGAAGTCATGCTGGAGTTTTGTGCTTCTTGCTCGGGAGACAGTTTGCTTTGCTGTAGGGGTCTGCTGGACATCACAAGTGCTAAGCTAGCGCCAAGGCTACCTGAAATTAAACCAATCGCAATCAATACTGTCATCAACCAACGCGATTTCCCAGATTTTCGCGGTTTGGGTTTTATCCGAGTAGGAATAGTTTTGGGGGTTAAGTCGATTCGATTTGTTGCCACAGGCAGGAAATGCTCCTCATCACCGCTAAATTCTCTTAAACCTCAGATGCAGACATACTCATGATCTCTGCTTTGGTATGTAAGTTTAGTTGTCTACATCACAATTACCAACATTACTAGATTAGCTGAGGAATGGCTAGCATTGCCTTGGCAAGTATTTTAGCAAAAAGATAAGAACGCAAGTAATTAAGTTAAGGGCTTACGTTTAGCTTTTTGAAAACTTTACCACTGTAGAAATAGTTATTGCTACAGTCTCGCTAATATTTAGGCAATTATGCCTGAATGGTGCATAGGATAGCAGACGATCGCTTAAAATTGGTATCCCAAACTGAAATAAAGAGATGACTCTTGCAGGTTAGAGCCGCGATCGCTGAGGTTAACAAACGGAATCGCATAATCTAAACGCAAATTAAGGCGGCTGATTGGCTCTACCAAAACGCCCAAACCGCCACCAGCTAGAAAGTTTTGATTGGGCAGTAGGTTGAGATTTCTACCATTGTTCCAAACTGTGCCGAGATCGATAAATGGAGCCAACTGCACGATGGTTCTGCCTTCTTCGTTTCTAGCCACCACAAATCGGCTCTCTACCGAAAAGCGGATGCCATTATCGCCAGAACGTGCATTTTGGCGAAAGCCACGCACAGATTGACCACCACCGATGACAAACTGCTGGGAGGGCAACAGAGGATCGGCAGAGAACTGCGCATCTAAGGCTCCAATCAATATTGCGTCAGAGCCAAGAACTTGAACCCGCTGAACCTGCCCTAGCCAGCTCAAGAAAGCCGCGCTCGGATCGGTAACGTAGGTTGCACCAAACAAACCCGTACCGAGACTAAACTGAGATCGCAACGACCAAACCCCTTCTGTATCTCGATTGGTATAGTCTTGCCCAAATTTAAACACGCTAGTACGACTCGTACCATCGGATTCTGGACCAATCCCAAAAGGCACAGCGAGATTGTTAAACAGGAATGTCTGTCCTCTTTGATATTCATACCCTAGGGAAAGGGCAAATTCCTCGCGGGGGGTTCGGATCAAAGGTTGGCGGAATGTAGCGGAGTAAACTTCGTTATTACCGCGAATGTTGAAGGCATCAAAAGGTGATTGCGTAATGCGGTAGTTACTGGGGGCATATCGAATCGATACCGTCCCATTCATGGGGTTGACAGGAATGCTAAAGCCAAAATCGTACTGATTAGAGCCGCCAGTCGTTGTCACATAGTAATTAACGTTAAATACATCACCCAATCCAAATAGATTGCGGTAATTTAACCCCGCACCCAATCGCTCAGAACCGACCGCAGGCGCGGAAAAGTTATCGAAACTTGCAAAACCACCCAGTTGATTTGCCTCCACAACTTTTATGGTGAGGATACTGGAGCCAGCCTGACTCCCAGGTTTGAGACTGGCATCAACGCTAGTAAAGACTGGGTCTGTACGTAAAAGTCGCAATTGATCTTCTAGTTTGCTGGTATTGAGGGGAGTCCCAATTCCTAGTTCGGCACGCGATCGCACGTAGTCAGGATTCAGCGAAGTAACACCTACAACTTCAATACGTTCGACTTTTCCTTCAATAACTTGAATCTTAGCAATGCCATTGGCAACGCTTTGTGGGTTAAATACGGCTTGAGAAGTTACATAACCATTACTGATATAGAGTTGGGTAATCGCATTGGCAGCTTCTGTTAATTGCGCCTCTGTGACTTCTTTGCCTTCGAGGGGCTTGACGATCGGGTCTAACTTATCTGCACCAAAAATCGTACTGCCAGTAACTTCAACCTTTTTAATGGGAATTGTTTGGGCAACTTGAGATGGGGGCGTAGCAGGCTCGGGTATTGATAGGGGAGGAATTCTTTCAGTCTGAGGGGTAGCTTGAGAGATAGAAGTTTGAGCGGAAGGAATGGTTTTGGGTGAGAGAGTAGGATTAGTGGATGGAGAAAGGATAATTGCAGAGGTAGGAGAAGGAAGAGATTTACGATCGCTTTGCTGTTGCTGCAAAATCTCCTTGACAGTCTGAATCTTTGTGGGAATGGGTTGCGATCGCGTGATGGATTCTGTAGAAGCTTTGATGGAGGCTTCTGAGGAAACTGGATTGGCATGGCATGGCAAAACAAAACCCGCTATGGAGATTAGCGTAGAGAGCCCTAACGCTACAGTATGAGTCTCTTTTTGTTTCACAGTTTTCTTAACCATTCTACTCACTTCCACACCATTTCCTCATCATAGCTAGGCATAGTAACACATGAAGAGAAACTATCCAAAGCAGTTTAAGTCATGATTATGCGTGTAAATAGCTTGTAATTATAGTTAATGGGCTGAATCTTCCCTAGGGCTTGCCCTCAGTATTTTTTATCCTTGAGAGCTTTCAAGCCATCGCTGTCAAGTTAGTTAACTGGGAATCAATCCATGGGCAGAATCTGAGCTGTTTAGCTTGGTGGCAAGCTAAAAAATAAATTAGAGTAAATATACAGTCCTATCGCTTCCATTCTTATAAAAAAATTGAGACAACGTTTAGATATTCTTTTGGTCGAGCTTAGCTTGGTACCATCGCGGGAGCAAGCACAGCGAGCAATTAGAGCGGGTTGGGTACAGGTCGATCGCACGACGATCGATAAGCCCGGAACCCTTGTCAAATCTGATGCCCAGATTTTGGTCAAAGCCCAGTCGCCCTTTGTGTCTCGTGGGGGTGAAAAATTGGCTGGCGCCTTAGACAAGTTTCAAGTAAAGGTGAGCGATCGCATCTGCTTTGATGGCGGCATTTCTACGGGGGGCTTTACCGATTGTCTGCTCAAACAAGGAGCCAGTCGCGTCTATGGCATTGATGTGGGCTACGGTCAGGTGGCTTGGGAAGTTCGCAGCGATCCGCGTGTTGTGTTAAAAGAACGTACCAATTTGCGCTACCTCCAGCCCGAGCAACTCTATCAAGCCGACGATCCAATTCCCGACTTTGCTGTTTTGGATCTATCGTTTATCTCGCTCACCAAAATATTGCCTGCCCTCTGGAATTTGCTGCAATCCCCACGTGAGGTGCTGCTATTGGTCAAGCCTCAATTTGAAGCAGGTAAGTCCCAAGTTGGCAAAAGTGGTGTAATTCGGGATGCTAAGGTCAGGGCAGAGGCGATCGCGCAGGTTTTAGACGCAGCGATCGCTTTAGGTTGGCGGTTTCAAGGCATGACCCCTTCCCCAATTCAAGGTCGCACGGGCAATTTTGAATATTGGTTATGGCTCAATTCTGAGTCTGAGTTAGCTGCACCGAGTTTAGAGGAAATGCAAAAGCTGACGGTGGGGTAGGTTCGGTGGTGCGCTAGTAATTTGGTTGGGGATTTGTTGAGTTTCTGTAATGCGCTTCGGGGGTACGTCGATGCCATAATCGTTTTAATAGGATTATTAATTTTTTATGATGAAACGAATTACCCTGCTTGGCTCCACTGGCTCTATCGGTACGCAAACCCTCGATATTGTTGCCGAATATCCCGATCGCTTTAACGTTGTGGGCATGACGGCAGGGGGAAATGTTGAACTTTTTGCACAACAAATTCGTAAGTTTCAGCCAGAGATTGTCGCGATCGCCGATGCGAACAAGTTAAATCAGTTGAAAGAAGCGATCGGCGATCTGAAAAATTCTAAAACCCAAGCACCACCGATCCTATTAGCAGGTGCTGAGGGCGTAGAAACCGTTGCTGGTTATGGCGATGCCGAAGCTGTGGTCACTGGGATCGTCGGCTGTGCTGGCTTGTTACCGACCGTTGCCGCCATTCGTGCGGGTAAAGATATCGCCCTCGCCAATAAAGAAACCCTGATCGCGGCGGGTTGTGTGGTCATGCCCCTGATTGAAAAGCATCAGGTCAAACTCTTACCTGCGGATTCCGAACATTCGGCAATTTTTCAATGCTTGCAAGGTGTACCTGAAGGCGGTCTGCGCCGCGTGATCTTGACGGCCTCGGGTGGCTCGTTTCGCGATTTACCTGTCGAGAAGCTCAGCTCTGTCACGATCGAGGACGCACTCAAACATCCAAACTGGACTATGGGACGCAAGATCACGATCGATTCTGCAACCCTTATGAATAAAGGCTTAGAGGTAATTGAAGCCCATTACTTGTTTGGCGTAGACTACGACCACATTGAGATTTTGATTCATCCACAGAGCATCATTCACTCTTTAATCGAACTTCAAGATACTTCGGTGCTGGCGCAACTGGGTCTCCCCGATATGCGCCTCCCCTTGCTCTATGCACTTTCCTATCCCGATCGCATTCCTACGGATTGGCAGAGATTGGATCTGGTTAAGTGCAGCGAGTTAACCTTCCGCGCACCCGATCATCGCAAATATCCCTGTATGCAGTTGGCCTATGCCGCAGGTCGTGCAGGGGGAACTATGCCCGCTGTGCTGAACGCTGCTAACGAGAAAGCCGTAGAACTATTTCTCGATCGGAAAATTAAATTTACGCAAATTCCCGAACTGATTGAGATGACCTGCGATCGCCACGAACATCTAGCCCAACCTACCCTTGATGACATTATTGCCACCGATCGCTGGGCGAGACAAATGGTCTTAGAACAGATGGCAGTGAGAAGTTAACGGGTAACATTGAAATCATGCGATCGCAGTCATAATCTTCGCAAGCTGCTTGAAAATGATGAATACTTTAAAGGCTTTCTACCATAAATTTACCGATCCAGAAATGAGACCAACGGCACTCAAGGTTGCCTTCATCGTTGGATCGGTTTTGTTTGCTTTAAATCATGGCGTCAGTTTGTTGCAGGGTGAAATGACAACCGAACGTTGGATTTCAGCGGCACTGACTTATTTAGTACCTTACACGGTGAGTATGCACGGGCAGGCATCTGCGCGTTTGAGGCTATCAGAAGATCTCACGCAAAATAAATGAGAAACTTATCTTGTCGAGCTATGCGAGGTTGAAGCTTTCTTAGGCTGGGTACGATCGTGGCTATGGCTACACCGTTTTCGCAGATGATTTCTTCACCCTGTAGGACTTTTACTATGAGTTGAGCGAACTGCTGGCTGGCTTCGGGGATGGTGACAGTGATGCTCATGGGTTTATGTTAGCGCATGGATGATGTTGAGAAGGTTGCAGTTAAAGATCCCCGACTTTTTCTTTGCAGTCACAGGTAATCTTTGCTAATCACAAAAAAAGTCGGGGATCTGTGGAATTTTTCCATTTTCCTTACCCCGCGATCGCCCTCACTTGTTCTAACCAACCCTGAACTGTGGCTGCGTGGGAGGATTTGAGGTGTTGCAGGATGGTGAGGGATTCTTGGAGATAGGAAATCGCCGTTTGAAAATCACCATTGTTCGCTGATAAATATCCCATATTTGCAAGTGTAATAGCTTTGCCCTGCACGTCGCCGATGCGATCTGTGATTTCCAAGGACTGCTGATAGAGGGCGATCGCTTGCTCTACCTGTCCCTGTTGGGCATAGATAATTGCCATTTGATGCAATGTCATCGCTTTGGTCTGCACGTTGCCGATGCTTTCTGTGATTTCTAAGGACTGCTGATAGAGGGCGATCGCTTGGTCAACCTGTCCCTGTTGGTCATAGATAATTGCCATACAATGCAATGTGGCGGCTTTGGTCTGCACGTTGCCGATGCTTTCTGTGATTTCTAAGGACTGCTGATAGAGGGCGATCGCTTGGTCAACCTGTCCCTGTTGGTCATAGATTCCTGCCATACAATGCAATGCAGTTGCTTCGTATTGAACATGCCCAATTTGCCGAGCAATTTCTAAAGCTTGTTGATGTAGCTCAAGTGCTTTTTCTATTAATCCTTGAGATTCATAAATATGTGCCATTTGTCCCAAAGTGGCGGCTTTGCCCTGCACTTCACCAATGTGATCTGTGATTTCCAAGGACTGCTGATAGAGGGCGATCGCTTGCTCTACCTGTCCCTGTCGGGCATAGATACCTGCCATTTGATGCAAAGCAACAGCTACATTTCCATCATCTTCAATATTTTCGTAGATTTCTTTGGATTGTCGAAATAAAGTCAAGGCTTCTTCAACTTCTCCTAGATCTGTTTTAATAAAACCTAAGTAATGACTTATTGAAGCTTTTTCACTCAAATCTTCTTCAGGGCAAAGGTTTATAGCTTGCTGATAGTAGTTTAATGCTTGTTGCACATTGCCAAGATTCTGTTCGGCAAATCCAAATTCTTTAAGAACTTTATAATCTAATGAAACTTCTATCGTTGATTTACAAATTTGAACAGTTTCTCGAAATCTACTAACATTTCTCCATTTACCTGCTAAGACATAAGCAAGTTTAGGAGCTATCTCTTTCTCATCACCCAACAAAGCTAACCGATGAATTTCTAAATTTTGCTCCTCAGTAGAAGACTCAGATTCTTCATGCCAAACTCGATAGAGTTCTCTTGCTGCTGTTGCATAAACCTCCTGCGTAAACTCAGGATTTAACAACTCCACCAAAATCTTCGGCACACGATAGATACGATCCCCCCCAGCCCCCCTTATCAAGGGGGGAGAATTAGCTTCTAATAGACCGATCGCCTTAGCTCGATCTTGATGGGACTTGAGATTCTCAATTCCCTCACATACCTTCGCAAACACCACAGCAGGCACAGGCAGATCGAATACCAACCCCAGTTTTAACATTTCCCGCAAATCTGGACTTTGCTGAGCCAGTAACGTCTCTGCGAGGATATGTTCGCGAAACTCTGTTTGCTTGGCATTCATGCGATCCAAAACTTCCTGCTTTTGTGCCTCCGTCAACACATCATTCGGCAAAATCGCCGCCAACCACTCCAACAACCTCGGATTCCCATCCGCCACCGCGATCGCCTGTTTTTGCAACGCCACCAACGGCTCCGCATCCTCACGCGACAACATAGGCAACTGAAACCCCGCAAGGCGATCGCACTTCTTCTTCAGATCCACACCCCGCAACGAAAACAACGGAACACGAAACAGCCTTGCATTTAGCGCTACATCAGGCAAATTAAAATCATAGCGACAGGTCACAATCAACCGATGGCGCAAACCCGAACGGGCGATCGCACTCACCAAAGCCATCAAAGGCTCCACCACCTCATACTTCAGCACCCATGCCCCAAACGCATTCTCTTCCAGATTCTCCTCAAAATCATCCAACACAAACATCAAACAGCGCTCCTTAGCGTTCATGCCATCCTTGAGAAACTTCGTCAACTTCTGCATTAGCGGTAACCTTCCATTGAGAATTTCATGCCCCGCCTCAGAAGTGCAATTTTTCGCCAAATCCTGTAACAGCTTCCCTTCATCAAACTGCTTGAAATTAAAAATCGTGTCATAGTTCGAGTTTTGCGGATCGGCAATCCGTTCCAACAACCGCTTTGCCACCGTCGTCTTACCCAAACCACCCATCCCATGCAACAACACACCCAGATCGTTCCCCTGCAATCGCCGCAAACTTGTTTGCAAGATCCGCCGCCGTCCCACAAAATCCTCGCGCCGCACCACCCTCGGCGTAGTCGCATCATCAGGATCGAGAAATAACTGCTCGATCTCCGAACTCAAAGGCAACAGGCGATCGCCCAACGGCAACACCAACGCCGTCAAACTCACATCCAACTTACCGCGCCCATACAACCGCAACAAATACCAATTAGAAATATTCTCCTCTCGCAATTTCTGATAGGTTGCCGCGATCGCCTCTACCAAACTATTAGCCGAAGCCAAAGACTCATACCAACAAGCCGCCGCCAGAGTCGCCGTATCATCCCCAATCGGACGACCCCAACCCAACACCGCCGTCAATCCTAAATTTAACAAAGCCTCCGCCATCGAAGGCGTTGCACCCTGCTCTCCCGCCTGACCCGTGCGACATCCCGATAAAAATACTAAACGCGGCAACCGAAACCGCAACGCATCAACAATCTCACTCGCCTTAGCATCATAGCGATCGCCCGTCTCCGTCTCCGTAATAAAAAACGGCTGACCATCTTCAGCGATCGAAGCATGACCCGTCAAATGAAACACATCAAAATGGTTCTTATCAAAGTGTCGCCAAGTCTTTTTTAACTCACTCACACAGCCGCTCTCCTCTACCCGCAAGGTCAGCGCCAACCCACGAGTTGCATCCAAGATCCGCCCCTCTTCCCCCTCAAAATTTAATCGCGGCTCCACCCCTTCAGGATCGGTCGCCATAAACATCACCTGCAACGGGCGATCGGCTGGCTCACTTGCCACTACTTCTCCTTTTGTCCAGCGCACAGGCACAACTTTAGGAAAACTGCGATCGATCAAGAATCCCTCGCGATCGTGTAGCACTTCCCAAGGCAAATGCGGTAATTTGGCTAGATTTGCGATCGCTAAAACCAACAAATCCCCCTGACAATCCGCCAAAGCGCGACTCAACCATCGCCCCGTCCCATCCAACCAAGCAAACAATTGCTTCCCCATTGCCACAGGATCGGGCATAGATACATAAATATCCCGTTCCGCCAACCTAATCAAATCCGCAATCTCGCTAATCTGCAAGACTTGCTTTTCATAGCCCTGACTATTCAGCTTTTGAAACCGCAACTCAACCTTAGTCTCACTGCTAGGATGCAACTCGATATACAGGATTTGCACAAACTACTCCTAAGTTGTTTGCAAGATTTTTTGCAGGTAAGCTAGAGCAAGCTATATTTCATTAAAGCATCTCTTTTATTTTGTGCCTTTCACCTTCTTAACCAAATTCATAGGAGGTTAACCCCGTGACTACGCTAACTGGACTAGATCGCATTACCTTTGACCCACAGATTATGGCTGGACAAGCTTGCATCCGTGGAATGCGGATACCCATTTCTGTAGTTATCAACCTGATTGCCAATGGTTTATCAATCGCGGAAATTATTGAGGACTATCCTTATCTCGAACCAGAAGATATTCAACAATCCCTAAAATATGCCGCATGGCTAACTCAAGAACGGGTGATTTTCTTACCCCCAACCGCCCAAGCTGTATGAAGTTTTTAGGTGATATGGGCATCTCTCCCCGCACGATCGCGCTTTTACGAGAGCGCGGTTATGATGCAGTTCATCTGGTCGAGCAAAACCTAGAGCGAATGCCAGATTCAAGTATTTTAGAGAAAGCTCGTCAAGAAGAGCAAATATTGCTTACAGTAGAGCGACAATTTATTAATTGATTGAGTCATAAAGTCAATCCTCTAAAACCTTACGGATTTGTTCGACTGTAGCATTTTCTAGTAATAGCCGTTCGCCCTTGCGTCCCACAATCAAAACCTTCACAATTTTTTTGCCCGACTTACCTAGCCGATAGGCTTGATACCACTTGCGGATTTGTTCTGCTGCCGCCAAAGTGCCAGATACAATTCCCACAATCGCAGCGATCGTGGCAAGTACCCCTTCACGCTTAATTTCTTCATCCACCGTAAACGAACCTTCAATGCCCTCGATCGCTAACAGTTCCTCTGTTGCCTCTATTGCAGCATCTCCTTCGATCGCAAACTTAATTTCTGCCATGATTTTACGAACCAATTTCTAATATGAATAATCAAAATTGTAGATGATTCATCGTAACTCTGGGAATTTCTGGGCTAGGGCGGCGATCGCGGGACAGACCGATACCTTGTCCGTGCGACTATCCAAATTATTCCAATTAAAAGGAGCATTGCGCGAGGCAGAAAGCCAGAGCAGGCGCTTGGCGCGGGTCATCCCTACATAGAGCAAACGGAACTCCTCAGCTTGCTTGAGCGTATTGCATTGATTCCAAGCCGCGATCGGATCGGGAACGGAATCTTCGTGTAAAATCGAACGAATTTGCGCTCGGGCGACTTCAGGCAAGGTGTAGTCTCCTAAAAACCTCACGCCATCGGGCATAAATGGACTGCCGGGACAAATGCGATCGCTGAGAAATGGCATAAATACCACATCCCAATCTAATCCCTTTGCCTTGTGCAGGCTAATCACCGTCAGTTGTCCAAGCTTGACATAGCGGTCTTCTAGATTCTCTTCTTCAACGGCTTCAAAGTTCTCTGACAGAACAATATCTTGGAGTGACTCGATTACCGTTGCCATATTGTAATTGCCTGAGAGTTCTTGACTGAGGCGATCGCCCAGCTTATCTGCGGTTGCCAATTCTCCCTGCTCGTAGTCGAGCGTCATCGCGATAAAAGCAATCAAATTATATAAAGGAAGTTCGATCTTCGCTCTCAGCAATCCCGTGCATTTCGCCTGAGCTTCCCTAGCAATTCTTGATAACTCAGGATCGAGAACTGTGGGATAGAGAAACTGTTCGGGCGTACTCGCAAGGGCATTTAAATCCTGCTGCGTATTAATAAGCTGTCGTTCCGCCATCACCGTCAGTGCCGCTTTTAGATTATCCGTGGAATGCGGACGTTCCATGAACTGTAAAATCGTCAGCATATCCGCAGGAACGCGAGAACGACGATTGCTCTGCTCTACATCATAGATTGGAATTTCATGTTCTTTCGCAAAAGCCTGAAGCCTTTCGCAAATAAACTTGCCTTGGTTATGCTGCCTGACCAGAATGGCAATACTGAGATTGCGATCGCCTTCTAAAAGCTGTCTGACTCTCTCTCCAATGCGATCGGCTTCCTGCTCGATATCATCTAGAACTTCAGGTAAATAGATTTCCACACCTCTACCTAAGGGGTCGGGGTTCGCATTGGCTTGCGGATCGTTGACATCGACTGCCCGAATCCGTTGCTGACGGAATGGAGCCTCCTGTTTGGCATATTGCGATTGATTTACCCAATCTAAGACGAAATTGGCGGCTGTCATAATTCTCGCCGTACTGCGTCCTGCTTGGTCGAGCGTCACCAATCTTTGTTGCCGATCGCAGCGATCGCAAAATCGATTAAAGAAGCTCGGATCGGCGGTTGTGAAGGTGGAATTAATCGCCTGATTGGGATCGCCCACCCGAATTAAATTGCTGACTTCCAACGCGATCGGTTCCATGACCGCAAGCTGACTTCCAACTGCCACAGACTGACCCGCCAGAATTTCTAAGAGCTTTGTCTGCAAAGGCGAAGAATCCTGCGCTTCATCTTCAAATACGGCAAAAATCCGATCCTGCCAATATTGCCGCACAGATTCATTCTCTAAAACCCTGAGTGCACCTAAGATCATGTCATCGTAGTCCAGCATTCCCTGCTGCTTGAGCAAGCGGTTATAGGTATCGAAAAGTCCTGCGGCAATTTCTAAGATCGTGCCCCCATCAGGTATGCCCCCAATGCGAACGACATTGCGTAAATCCTCTGGGGTTAACCCCGAGCTCTTGGCTGTAGCGATCGCTTCTCTCGCTAAACTCGGTAACACATCCGTTCGTAACACGGTTTGGCGGCGCAATCTCTCGGTGTCTTCGCCATCAAAACCCCTTCCTTCCAATAGGAGTCCGTATAGTTTGGGATAGTCTTTAATCCATTGAGCAGCCGTCAAGCGAATCAATCGCTGCTTTTGCGATTCCGAGACGATCTGGGTTTCGCCCATACTAAATCCTGAGATCTCGCGATGGGAACTGGCAATACTAAAGGCAAGCCCATGCAATGTATTTACCGTAAAAGCACTATGGGGCAAATGTAGCTGCTCTAAATGCTTCCGTACTTTTTTGCGAATGTTACTAGCAGCCGAACGGGTAAAGGTGACGATAACGAGCTGATTTTGGCGATGTAATCTGTACTTGGCGATCGCGATCGCGGCGGCTACCGCCATCCCTGTTGATTTACCTGCGCCCGGCACAGCAGAGACGGCTAACTCACCACCATTCCAGTCTGCCATCGCTCTCTGCCCTTGGCGCAGGGTTTGGCGTAATTGCTCCAAGGCAAAATCTAGTATGGTTTGAGGCGGAATATTTGGTGTACTGTGTTCAGCCATGTTCAGCACTAATTGGTAGTTAGAGGAAGTAGTAAGATTATCATTAATATTTAGGCATAGGTCTAGGAAAGTGACAAAGCCTGGCGAAGTACTTGTAGCAGTTATCCCAGAAGTCTCTGACATGAAAATTGTCCGCGAGCAATACTGGTATCGAATTCCTGTCGAGCAAGTGGAACGGCTCAAAGAACGAGATCGGTGGGATCCAAAATGGGTAGCTTTTTATCAGCCCATGGTTTTTCGTGATGAAGCATTTGCTGTCAATTACTATGCTCCCATAAAGTCAATTCGTCAGGTTTCCAGACAGGAACTTTTTCCTCATGAATCGCATAATCCCAAACCCATAAACGTTATTATAAAATAGACCTTTATTCTGTAGAAAAACTGTCGAAGCCAATTCATAGCCGTAGGCTCAGAAGCATATCTTTTATTCCCACAACTTGGGAAAAGCTAAAGAATGCAACTGAAATTAACGATCTATGGAGCGAGAGTCCATTAGAAGATAAACTTTGGATTGAACTGAAACGCCTTTTTATTGATGCAGAACGTCAAGAGAAGGTACAGGTCAAGGAAAATATCTATCGCCTTGATTTTGCGATTTATTGTAAAAAAGGGAAAATAGATGCAGAGACAGACGGTGATACTTGGCATGCAGACAAGGAGCGAATTCCTTTGGACAATCGGAGAAATAACGATCTTGCAACTGCTGGTTGGCGTACTCTCCGTTTCAACTCACAACAAGTTCAAGAAGAAATGACCCAATATTGTATTCCTACAATTCGAGAAAATATTGCAAATTTAGGTGGACTGAAGGGTGATAAAAAAGAATATCTCGCAAAGTTGCTTGAGAGGCTACGGAATAATTAACTCTATCTTAGGATCTTGGCTGCTATGTAGGAGTCATAAAATTAACGCTCCGTTTAAACTGACAGACTATAAAGTTGTATCTGTAATTCTCATATGAACGCCTTTAAATTGCTCCTGATCGGTATTTGTGGTTTGGTTGTGAGTTATCGCCAAGACTTTCAGCGTTGTACGATGCTGGCAATATTGGCTACAGTGATTTTGATCGCCATGAAACTCAAAAGTTACAGGAACTCGTAAATTATGGTACTTCAACTGATTAGACACAAATTTACAGTAGAGCAATATCACCAAATGAGAGCAATATCACCAAATGGCGGCAAATGGCATACTTGAAGCCAGCGATCGCCTAGAACTGATTCATGGAGAAATTATTGAAATGTCGCCGATAGGGGTTCGTCATGCCAGTTGTGTCAGAAGAGCGATCGACCTCTTGGCAAAAAAGCTCGGCGATCTAGCGATCGTTGACGCTCAAGATCCGATCTCGTTAAATGACTCTTCAGAGCCACAGCCAGATATTGCTGTTCTACTTCCTCGTGCTGACTTTAGCGAATCCCTCAATTTTTGCGAGAGCCCTGAGATTCTCAATACAGAAACCACCTGCTAAAAAAATGTGACGGAACCATCTGTATAGATGTACATACTGCTTCTGTGGCTGTCTGGATCGGTGGTGGGACTGAGCACCAAGTCAATACTTCCCGCAGTTTTGGTTTCTACAATTTTGGCGTCGATCAATCCCGTTTTGAGAACGTAGCTTCTTTTAACATCTTGGTAATAAAACGTTAGAGAAAGTGGAACCTTAAGATTTTGTAGCGTTACACTTGTGTTCCCCTTGAGAGAACGACGACTAGTATCCCCTAATGCCTGAAAGGTAATAGCATCCTTGGCTTTATTAATGATGCGAACGGTAACGCGATCGCCTTTGAGTGGGATTATCTGAGTTGGTGTGTCAGGAGGCAAAAGAGGCTGCGCTTGGCTCGATTCACTGGCAAGAAATGGAACGGTTGCCGTGGTCAGAAAGATTAAACTGGCTGTGAGGAATTTTTGCATGGGTATTGATTGGGCTACAAAGAATTATCTAGAAAAAGCGAGAGGGCTGAAGTTGAGCGATCAGATTTTGCCAGCGATCGCCGATCGTTGCCTTTGGGAATTGGGCTTGCGCTTGCCATTTATCGAGCAGGTAATGTCCCAAGGGTGTCAACCGAAAACTGTCTGTAATGCCCTGTCCATCGACCTCACGGCGCAGGACTCCCACTTGAATCAACCAAAGCAAAGAGTTTTCAGTACTAATTAAATTGGTGAGACGGGTTGCATATTGGTGTTTGATGCCCTCTGCTCCAGCGATCGCGCGCAGCATGATTCCCTGTTTTGCCATATCCGCCAGCAGCTTTAGCGTAAAAGGGGCACAGCGTAATGCGACCTCTGCCCGTCGAAGGCATTCAGGCGAGAAGGTCGCAGAGGTATCTTGAATTTGGTCTAATTGCTGCACTTTGTCCTATCCCTATTCTGCGATTCACTATATTTATCATAACGAATTGCTGAATGGACAATCCTCTATGGGGTTCCCCGATCGTTCAATATGGGTCTAGCCCCCCAGCCCCCAATTCTGGGGGAGTTAGGGGGCAAAGAATTAGCGAACAAACTGGGGCATAACTTCAGCAGCCGTGAATAAACCACAGATGCCACGTTGGCGGAATTGATGGGCGGCTTTGAGATAGCCAAATGCAGGGCCGCAGACATTTGCTGCCATGCTGGTTTCATCCCCAAGTGTGAAGGTGTGGGTAGAAATTTTGCCCTCAAACGTGCGTCCTGTCAGCTTCATATTCGTACTGAGCGGCTTTTGAGGATTGCGGGTATCGACCACGCCGCCTACCGTGACGCGATCGCGATCGCAAATTCCCAGACGCTCCAACAAAATATCGTCGGCATGTTCCATATTCGCTAGGGTAATCACGCCATTGGTTTTATCTAGCAAAGCCTCTACTTCTGCATCGGTCATGGCTTGGGCAATTTCGACACTGTAGCCAGGCATATGAGCGATATCTTCGCGAATCGTGGCACGGTAAGCCGACCAGTTGGCAATGCCGACCCCGAAAGTAATTTCGACTTTATGCACTTCGGCAAAACTCTGAGCTGCCACAGAAGCTGCCGCCGTCAATAGACCGGGAGTTGCGCCACAACCTGTCATATAGGTGATGCCCGTTGCTTCTAAGTCTGCGGATAGCCCGACGAGTTGCTCTACGGCACTGGTGCGTTTGATCGCATCCACCAACACGCCTCGCCAACCCGCTTGAATAAATTGCTTTGCCACGCTTGCCATAAAGGTATTGGGCAGGTTTGGCAAAGCTAAGAAATAACCATCCACATCCTTTGCCACAGCGATCGCTTCTGCAATGCTATCTTGGCTGAGTACGCCTGATGGCTCTAAGTAACCTACAGAGCCTTTTTGGTTGTAAGCGGCAATCGCTGCGTCAATGTCAAACCCATTGGGGGCATAGGCAAATCCCTGTTTATCGGATATTGCCACTAAAGTCATCTCTTGCTTACCCGCTAACACTTTAGCTGCCGCTTGTCCTAAGCCACCAAATCCTAAAATTCCAACTCGTATCGTCATGGTATCTGTGTTTATTGTCCTGTCAGATCATACTCCTGAGCCATCCCGCAACACGCAACCCCGAAAAATATCTATAAAATTCAGCAGTAAGCTTATGGAAATCCTTGGTCTATCTTGTCTATGTTGAGCCACCATCACACATCAATTCGGACTGCCGATATTTTTGCCGCGATCGCTTTTTACGAGCAACTAGGCTTTGAGGTGGAAACGCGCTTTACCGCAGGCATCACCCTTGCTTGTTGGATGGTGGGTGCGGGAACCCATTTAGAACTAATCCAAATTCCCGAACCCAAAGCCGCCCCCGACTGCTTTGGCGACGAGCATTACGTCGGCTACTATCACCTATCCTTTCATGTGGACAACCTAGAGGCGCTACTAGAACGCTTAGTATCCGCCTTAGGAAAACTGAAACTACTTTTACCCCCTAGAGAACAAGCGATCGGCGATCGCAGCTATAAAGTGGCTTTCATTGCCGACCCCGATGGTTTACCCATCGAGTTAATGGAATCTATTTAACGTGAATTCGGGTTAAGAACTTCGGAACAAAGCAGGCTAACCTGCTGGAACCAAAAGGCTCGATCCCCCTGCCCGATCGGGCATCCCCCTTACAAAAGGGGGACAAAATGGATTGCACTTAACTTTTGACCGCTTAACTTTTGGCTGTGGCTTTTTTGGTCGAGGTACGGGTGGTCTTGGCGGCGGCGGGTTTAGCAGCAGCTTTTTTTGTGGTCTTGGTAGCCGTAGTTTTTGTCGCAGTTTTAGCGGTAGTTTTGGTCGTTGTCGCTTTTTTCTTGGTGGTAGTTTTGGTTCCTTTCTTTGTCTCTAGCAAAGCGATCGCTTGTTCCAGGGTAATGTCGTCGGGAGACTGCTCTTTAGGTAGGGACACGTTTACTTTGCCATGCTTGACATAGGGACCATATTTGCCCTCGATCAGTTCGACAGGTTCGCCATCCTCAGTATGCTCGCCCAAGGCTCGTAACACTTTGGCACTTGCCCCTCGTACAGCCTTGGGTTGTGCCAAGAGTTCTAAGGCACGCTCAAAGGTAACCGTATAGGGGTTATCGTCTCCTTTGAGCGATCGGTAATCTTTGCCATCTTTGCCTTGATCGTGCACCACATAGGGACCAAATCGTCCTAGATTTGCCTGCACTTTTTTACCCGTGACTGGATGCAGCCCTAGGGTGCGAGGCATCTGCAACAGATCGATCGCCATTTGTAAGGTGGCTTGTTCGGGTTTCACGCCTTTGGGTAAGGAAGCGCGTTTGGGCTTGGGTTTCTCATCTGTAGCCTTACCCAACTGCACGTAGGGACCATATTGCCCCATCAGCACAAAGATGGGCTCCCCTGACTCTGGGTCTATGCCTAACTGATCGGGCCCTTCGAGTTTTTGCTTGAGTAAAACCTCAATTTTTTCAGGCAACAGATCGGCGGGGGTCAAGTCTTGCGGGATCGAAGCACTAATCGTGGTTTCGCCATCAACCTTTTGGATGTAAGGACCAAACTTACCGATTTTGATCTTGAAATCTTCCAAACCTTCAAGCACGACTGTGCGCGCTGTCTCACCATCGATCTGGCTATCGCGTTCTTTAACTTGGCTATTGAGACCTTGACTACCAGAGTAAAATTCACGCAAATAGGGCAACCATTCCACGCTACCGGTCGAGATATCGTCTAGGGTTTGCTCCATTTTGGAAGTAAAGCCGGGATCGACAAATTTGGGGAAGTGTTCTTCTAGTAAAGAAGTCACCGCAAAGGCGGTAAACGTGGGCACGAGGGCATTGTTAAGCACCTGTACGTAGCCGCGATCGCAAATCGTACCAATGATGCTGGCATAGGTACTGGGGCGACCGATCCCCTCACTTTCTAGCATCTTCACCAGTGTGGCTTCGGAATAACGGGCAGGCGGTTGGGTTTCGTGACCGATAGGGGCGATTTGTTGGCAATTCGGATGGTCGCCTACAGCCATTCTGGGCAGCACCACCTCTTGTCCTTCTAGGGCAGCATCGGGATCGTCGGAGCCTTCGACATAGGCGCGAAAGAACCCAGCAAAGTCAATGCGCTTACCTGAAGCACGGAATAAAGCATCCTCAACCTGCACCTGTACGCTGATTAAGGTCTGTTGTGCATCTGCCATCTGAGATGCTACGGTACGCTTCCAAATCAGGTCATAGAGGGCAGCTTCGCGTCCAGTGAGGCCAGTTTGCTTGGGCGTACGGAAGGTTTCACCCGCAGGACGAATGGCTTCGTGGGCTTCCTGCGCTCCTTTCGATTTGGTGGAATATTGGCGGGGTTTAGGGCTGAGGTAGTTTGCCCCATACATTTGCTCTACACACTGACGAGCAGCAGAAATCGCCTGTTGCGAAAGGTTGACCGAGTCCGTACGCATGTAGGTGATATAGCCTTGCTCGTACAGTGCCTGTGCCACGCGCATCGTGTCTCGCGCCGACAAACGCAATTTTCGGTTTGCCTCCTGCTGCAAAGTGGAGGTGGTAAATGGGGGGGAAGGCTTACGGGTGTTGGGTCTTTCTTCTTGGTTGGTGACTGTCCAAACCTTGCCTGTCAATCGATTTTGCAAAGCGATCGCAGCGGCTTCATCCAGCAAAAGCACATTGCGCCCAGTAGCGATCCTGCCTGTGGATTCATCGAAGTCTTTACCTGATGCTACCTGTCTGCCACCCACGGAAACCAACTGGGCAGGAAACTCATGCTCTGGGGCATAGAGATTGGCTTTGAGATCCCAAAAGCTACCCGATTTAAAGGCGCGGCGTTCGCGCTCTCGGTTGACGATCAAGCGCACCGCCACGGACTGCACCCGTCCCGCCGAGAGTCCCCAGGAAATCTTTTTCCACAGCAAGGGGGAGAGGGTGTAACCCACCAAGCGATCGAGAATTCTTCGGGTTTCTTGGGCGTGGACTAATTTTTCATCGATGGTGCGGCAGTTTTGCAAAGCATCGCGAATTGCCTCTGCTGTAATTTCATGAAACACCATGCGCTTGGTGGGCACTTTTGGTTGCAGGAGTTGCAACAAATGCCAAGAAATACTTTCGCCTTCACGGTCTTCGTCAGTTGCCAGAATTAGCTCGGTGGCATCTTTGAGGGCGGCTTTTAAGTCCCGCACGATCTTCTTTTTGTCGTCGGGAATAATATAGAGGGGCTCAAAATCTGCATCCACATTCACCCCCAGTTTTGCCCATTCTTCGGACTTGACGCTCGCTGGTATGTCACTTGCCGACTGAGGCAAATCCCGCACATGCCCCATCGAAGCTTCGACTTGGAAACTTTTGGGCAAAAAATTGCGAATGGTGCGGGCTTTTGTAGGTGACTCGACAATGACAAGGGTTGACATGGTTAGCCTATGACATCCATAAGAACTGTGAAAAAACTTAGGTAGTTTAAACTCCTTCTTAACCTATATACAATGTTTAGTCAAAATTTTGCTAGGTTTAGAGGGGCGGCAATCGCATCTTTAGGCTACGGAGAACCGTCTTCGATCTAGGAATTTATTCCTTTAGATAGACTTTAAATTGACTTTGTTAATTGTTGTAAATATAACAATTCGCGATGCACAGGCAATAGGTCATCGATCGCGAGAATTTCTGAATAACCGATCCCTAATATATAGAGTTATGTCCTCAGAGGCATCTTTCGATCCAGCCCCTTTAAAACATCGATCAGAGGAATTCTCAGAAGAATTTCCAGAGGGATCTTCGGAAGCGTTACAGCGGGGATCGCATACAGAACTCACCGAACAGCAGCAAAAAATTCGCCAAAAAATTTGTCAGGGGCACGCACAAAATCGAGTTCAGGCATTACCACCTCCTGGGAACGCCCCCTTTGGCTATAAACGGGGCAAAGATAGGTATGCGATCGATCGCGCCAATGCACCCATTGTCAAAGAATTTTTCGATCATTTTTTACTGTATGGTTCTCTGCGAGGGGCTGTGAGGTATATTGCCCAGAAATTTAATAAAGCGATCGCAGTTTCTACGGGAAAACACTGGCTGACCAACCCCACCTATCGCGGCGATTTAGCCTATCAAGCCGTCGATCCACCCCAAATTATCCGAGATACCCACAAAGCGATTATCTCGCGGGACGAAGCTGCCCAGGTCGATCGCCTGCTCCGTCGCAATCGATCGTTACCTCCTCGTTCGGCTAGTGCGGAGCGATCGCTGGCAGGGCTCGTATATTGTGCGACTTGTCAGAGCAAAATGACCGTGGCTTCGGTGGGCGATCGCGGCAAAAAACAAAAGCTCAAGAATCCCAAACAAAAGGATCGGGTAAAGTCCTATCTATATTTACGCTGTCAAACCTGTCCGCAACCGCAAAAATGCCGAGGGCTTAACTACGATCGAGTCCTCAAGCAAGTCATCGATAAAATTTGCAACGAACTACCTAAAGCGGTGAGCAGTCAGGGTGTATCGCAATTGGGAAATATCAAATCGCAAATTGAGTCCGTCATTCTTGCCAAGCAAGCCATGATGGAGAAGATTCCACCATTGGTGACCTCAGGAATTTTAGATACAGAAACCGCAGATTTGCGCCTTTATAAAATTCGCACGGAAATCGCCGATCTCGAAACCAAACTGTCACAGCTACCCCCGATCAATTTAGTGGCGATCGCGCAGACCATCTCTATCCCTCAGTTTTGGCTAGACCTTTCCGAATCAGAGCGACGTTTCTATTTTCGCGAGTTTATTCGCGCGATCGGCGTTGATGCTTCCCAAAAGAGAGAAGAGGATTGGAACCTCCAACTTATTTTTGTGTTTTAAGAAGTTCCCAATTCCGATTCCCATACAAAGTTATAGCAGTAGCCAAGTCCAATAGGACGAATTAGGCTTTAGCTCCGCTCAGCTAACAAGGAGAATTTTGTCTTAACCTCTCTGGCGATTGCTATACAGCTGTTTTCGAGCCAATTCACCACAAAGCTGAGTCGCAGGGTTAGGGACTGCATTAGATTTTTTAGATTTCTGTCCGTGGTGCTTTTGCAGCTAATTTAATATGAGACTTGTCTAGGCTCTTTTAGCAAAATGTATAGCTCTATTTTGGAGCGATTTTCTTTGCCAATCCATATCAATTCGAGCTTTGGTTTTGCAGTCATTCAAAATAGCTCTAGAGTATTAAAACGAATTGAGGGAAATAGCTGAGAATAAAACCTAGGCAACCGCAAATCCCGTAAGTGGACGAATTGATGGCTCATGGAATCCTAGCACAATGTCTTCTTTAGGAACACCAGACTGGAGAAGTTCTTGAGCGATACCATATTCTGTGCCATCAACCTGAATCCAAACCTTCCCATCAACAATTTCAACATGGAGCAAGACCCCATGAAGATGCTGAAGCTTATCCCATCCTTCTGAAAGAATAATATACTGATCTGTTTCAGTATCAAAAGCAGAACGGTTTTTGACATTCACATTCGCGTAGCGGATATCCGCATAGGGTTTAAGTACGGTGCGGATAATTTGACGGTATCTATCTAGTCGATCCATTTTGCGATTACCTCAGTTTCTGGGTTGAACGTTAAAAGTTTAAGAACTTTGTTTTCTAAAAGAATTTGCCCAATCTCTTGCTCAAATAATTTATAGAAAACCGCCTCTCGAATTGCTAGATATAGAACCCGATCGGGCTCTATTCTACTTAGAACATTGTGACAAAGAATGTATTGACCTAATGCATTTTCTAGATCCTGAATTTCTGAAGGACTGACAAAGCTTTTAATTTCAACCGCGATCTTTTGAGAACCTTTCTCTGCACTAATTAATTTTTCGGCTCCGAGGTCGATAAACAGATCTTTTCTACCAACCTTTAAACTATAGGGATCGTGGCTAATCGACCACCCGTCTTTAACAAGGGCTATTTTCACGCAGTCATGAAAAATATCTTTGGCGGGCATAGGGTAAATCTATATCGTCTATTCCACTGTAACACTTTTTGCTAGGTTCCTTGGCTGGTCTACATCTAAGCCCTTATGAGCCGCAATGTGATAGGCGAGGAGTTGCAAGGGAATTACCGTGAGAATGGGCGAGAGGATTTCATCCACAACGGGAATGGGAAGGAGATGATCGAAGGTATCAACTGCAACAGGATCGTCAATCGGAGCTACACCAATCAATTGGGCTTCTCTAGCTCTCGCTTCTTGAGCGTTAGAGAGAACTTTTTCATAGACAGTTCCAGGTGTGGCGATCGCCACCACAGGCATATCTTGATCGAGCAAGGCGATCGGGCCGTGTTTCATCTCACCCGCAGGATAGCCCTCGGCATGGATGTAGCTAATCTCCTTGAGTTTGAGCGAACCTTCTAGAGCGATCGGGAAGTTGATGCCGCGACCGAGATAGATAAAGTCTTTAGTATGGGCGAAGGTGTGGGCTAGTTGCTCGATATAGCGTTCTTGACTTTCGAGAATGCGTTCGATTTGGGCAGGTAATTGGCGTAGACCTTCAATTAAGCTTTGTGCCTTGGCTTCGCTAATCGTTTGTTGATTGATTCCTAGCTCTAGGGTGAGCAGATAGAAGATCAGGAGCTGGGCAACAAAGGTTTTGGTGGCTGCTACCCCAATTTCAATCCCTGCTTGGGTATCGAGGATCTGGTTGGCAATGCGGCTAATGGAGCTTTCAGTGCGATTGGTAATTCCCAAACAGCGATCGCCGCGCGATTTTGCCAGTTCTAAAGCTGCGAGGGTATCGGCAGTTTCCCCCGATTGGGTAACGCCAATGACGAGGGTATTGGGAATTACGGGAGGTGGCGCATAGCGGTATTCCGAGGCATATTGAACGCTGGTGGGAATATTGGCAACCTGTTCCAATAAATATTTGCCGACCAATCCCGCATGCCAACTCGTACCACAGGCAAGAATCTGCACGCGATCGATTCCTTTAAGGAAATCTGGAGACAAGCCTAGATTTACCACGCCAGCATCAGAAACATAGCTAGCCAATCCCGCTCTAATTACACCCGGCTGTTCGTAAATCTCTTTGAGCATATAGTGGCGGAAGCCTTGTTTCTCCACCATCACAGGATTCCAGTTGAGGGTTTGGGGGCTGCGACGTTGGCGATCGCCTGCAAAGTTAAAAATCTCGACGCGATCGCGGGTTAAACGGGCAATTTCGCCATTATCAAGCGCTAGAACCGTGCGTGTATATGCCACCAAGGCAGGGGTATCGGAAGCGCAGAAGTTCTCTCCTTTGCCTAGTCCAATCACTAGGGGCGCTTGTTGGCGGACGGCGATAATTTGATCGGGATAGTCGGCATGAACGACTGCGATCGCAAAAGCCCCTTCGAGTCGGCTGACCGCTAGGCGTACAGCTTCCATTAACTCTGGGCTAGATGGGGCTGCGGGTGCATGTTCGGTTCTGATTTTGCCTAAATATTCCGCAATCAGATGGGGAATGACTTCCGTATCGGTCTCTGTGACGAATTCATGTCCGCGTTCCTTTAATTCTTGGCGCAGAGCATGATAGTTCTCAATAATGCCGTTTTGCACGACCGCCAACTGATCCGACATATCGGTGTGGGGGTGGGCGTTATGTTCTTCGGGTTTACCGTGGGTTGCCCAGCGTGTATGTCCGATGCCAATTTGAGAAGCGTAGCTGATATCCTCGATCGCTAATTTTTCTTCTAGGTTGATCAGTTTGCCTTTGGCGCGGGTGCGATGCAACTCTGACAGCCCCTTAGGAATTGTGGCAACTCCTGCCGAGTCGTAGCCCCGATATTCAAGTTTGCGCAAGCCCGAGATCAATACTTCATTGGCAGAGCGATCGCCGATATAACCAACAATTCCACACATAAGCTGGGTGATTTTTTAGGGTTTGATGATTTAGAAGACTAGTATTATAGCTTTTACTTCTGAAGTTAGCCTACAAGATGCTAGCTAACACAATGACCTTATAGAAGTGAACCCATTCGAGATCTATTGCTTTAATTATGATTCCCAACAATTGTCTAGACTTCATTTGATTAAAATAGTGCTACGAGGATATGGTTCATAGATCCTCTTTCTATCTCTAAAACATGTATTCACCTTATCTTGCCAGTTAGAGAACAATGCACCAAAAGCTCCTTCCTTGATTGGGTCTTCTTGATAGTGATTGGAAGCCTTATCACTGCCATAAAATAGCTTATACCCTAAAGGCAAATTCTTCCAGTATGAGACTTCCCACGGTTGTAGGTAGATAATATTAATGGAATCGCAACTTATCGTTTTAAACGGGTGTGCAAATTGAAATGTAATAAATTCAGCAAGTATATCAAGACTACCAGATTCAATCTCGGATTCTGATTCTATACATAAGTAGAAATGCCAATTTGGTTGAAGTAGTGTCTCCCACATATTCCCTCCTTGATTTGTTAGTTCATACCACAGTAGTATTTCACCTGTAAGTGCCATCTCTATTTCTTGACGATTTGGAATAAATAGGGTTGTTTTTTCAATAACACTGTCATTCTCAACCCGTTTAGCAAGTAAATCTCCTCTCTGGAAAAAAACATCTAATTTATTAAGAAGTACTGAAATCTCATATTGAGGCAGAACCTGCGGCAATATACCTATCTGATCTCTGTTAAAAGCAACTAAATCGAGGATTTGAAGGTCTAGCTCATTGTTACGCATAAAAAATCATTAAGTGAAGTGCATGGGGATTTTGATTGGTTATCGTAGAAATCTATTGCAATGTCTAGGTTTAGATGAAATTGATTACCAGCTTATGGAGCATTACAACACAGCCATTATAGTTTATGGTATCTCTAAGCAAGAAGCATCCAAGTGCAGATAGGAGAAACGCAGATGACTGCCTACATGTTGGAACAACAGCTCAAGCAACAGTTCAAGCACAAATTCACAGTGCATCAGTATCATCAAATTGCCGAAACTGGTATTTTTTCGTCAAGCGATCGCGTGGAATTAATCGATGGAGAAATCATCAAAATGTCACCTGTGGGTAGAAAACATGCTGCTTGTGTGGCAAGGCTAAATGCTCTATTTCAGGGAAAATTTATCGGGCAAGCACTGGTTTGGGTGCAAAACCCCATTCGCTTGAATGATGACTCAGAGCCACAACCCGATCTTGCGCTACTTTTGCCCCGTCAGGACTTTTACGAATCAGATTTACCTACAGCCAAAGATATCTTGCTCGTTGTGGAGGTGTCGGATTCGACGATTGCTTACGATCGCACGGTAAAAAGCTCGATCTATGCTGAAGCAGGGATCTCCGAAATGTGGTTATTGGACTTAAACGAACAAGCGATCGAAGCCTATTCGCAACCCTCAACGCGTAGTTACAAGCGAATGCAGAGATACGAACAGAATGATACATTCTCAATATTGGCATTCCCAGATTTGAATTTTGTCTGGACGGATATGTTCGCAAATTCTTTCGATCGTCCCAACGTTTAAACCTAATGTCTAAATCGAGAAATCCATGACAGCAATCACTTGGCTAGATCGAGTCGGTAACTGGAATCCACAACTATTACGAGAGTTTAGGGGCAGACTGAAGCCGCGTACTCTAGCCGTAGCAATCGGTGCATCAATACTCGTGCAGTTCTTGCTAGTCCTATTTTTTAGCCAACAACAACCTAATGACATCTGTACCGCCTCTAGGTATTGCTGGATTCGCGACTGGCAAACATGGTGGTTATATCAGTTTCGGTTTATTACTTGGGGCATTCCCTATGTGCTATTTCTATCGGGCGTATATAGCCTGATTGCCGATCTCAGCCAAGAGGAGCGTAAGGGAACGCTCAATTTTATTCGACTCAGCCCGCGATCGAGTATGAGTATCCTAATTGGTAAGGTATTAGGCGTACCCATCTTGCCCTACATCAGTATTTTGCTGATCGTACCTCTGCATTTGATTACGGCTGCAGGGGGAGGAGTCTCATGGGACTTTATGCTGAGTTACTACCTCATTCTTATTGCTACGGGGGCATGTTTGTTTAGTGGGGCAATTCTTGTCGCTTTTTTAAGTAACTCCCGCTTAAATATTGGGGAGCAATCGATCAATGCGATTCTCTATGCTTTTTTGACTTTCACTGTGGTCACACCCATATTTTTCTTGTGGAATGTAAATACGATATGGAGTTCGTTTGGTTTTATTTTGGTGGGAAGTAAAATCACAGCCCAAGATTTACCATGGTTTTATTTACCGATCGCCCGCAATTCTGTAATGGGTCATACTTTTGTCTTACTCAACTTATTTTTCGTTACCCTAGGCCTCTGGCAGCTGCTAGAACGGCGGTTTCATAACCCTAATGCTACGGTTTTGAGTAAGAAACAAAGCTACGTGCTTTCGGCATATGTGGAATTATTTGTGGTGGGCTTTTTTGTCCGTCCCCCCATCGATCGCTTTTATCAAGAAAACTACGATCTCGAATTAATTTTTCTATATGTTTTTCATCTAGTTTTCTTTTTTGGAATCATTTCTACCCTGTCGCCCAATCGGCAGTCCTTACTCGATTGGGTACGTTATAGCGCTTTAACAAAAATGGCATCCAGAAACGATGCAGATCCTGCGATGAATCCCCCCTCGCAACAAGGCAACTCATGGGGCTATGTATTGCGCGATTTGGTTTGGGCAGAAAAAAGTCCCGCGCCTGTAGCGATCGCCATCAACATCCTGATTACCCATGCGATCGTCCTGATTTGGATATTTACCACTTGGACAGCAGCAATATCACCAGATTACAACCGAGCGATCTTCATTTTGGCGTCGCAAATTTGCATCATTCTGATCTATGCCCTGCTAATCCAGCTTATTTTACTGAGCAAAACGCGCCGACCTGAGATCTGGGCAGCAGGAACATCGATCGCTTTATTCTCTCTACCCCCCATCATTCTCTCAATTTTAAGGATTACCCCTGTAAACGCCCCAGCCCTATGGCAGTTTTTGGGGTTCCCCTGGGCAGTAATTCCCTTTGCGTCGCTACTAGATAAAACGCTAGGATTTTTAGGACAAATCTTTGTGATTAGCTTTTTAAGCTGGCAACTGAGTAGCAAGCTACAGAGAGCAGCAAAGATTGATGGTTAATTGGTACTTGGTTATCGGTAAAAGGTTATTGGTTATCGATATTTTAGGGATTGCCACTGAAACCGACAGGTGATAACTGACAACTATCAACTGTCAACTGATAACTGTCAACTGAAGTTTAATGTTATATTTCGGCTGTTGACTTCCATTCAATCCCATCAGGAAGAGGAACATACATGGTATCTGCTTTACCGAGAACAATTTATCCTGCTGGGGCATATACCCTTTATGGTTTGGTGTGGCAGGTTGAAGCCCCAGATGGCAAACCCTATGCGATCGCCCTCGATTCCTATCAGGGACATTTGCTCAAAATCGATCCCTATACAGAAAGTGCTACCGTTTTAAATGCTTACACAGCTCTGGACTTTCGGGATGCCACAGGCTTTGCGATCAATGCAGGGATTCTCTGGGTAGTGCGGGGCAACACAATTTACTACTGCAACATGGTCGATTTCGACCTTCAACCCTTTATGGAACTGCCCCAGCCCATCGAAGGAATCGCAGTATCCGAAGGAGGCGTTTACATCAGTTCGCGCTCTGCCGAAAAGATTTTTGTTGTAGGACGTACGACCCGAAGCTTGCTGCGAACCATTCCCACTCCTGGGAGTGGGGTAGAGTCGCTCACCCTGCGCAATGATGAATTGTGGGTCAGCGATCGCAATGAAGAAACCGTTTACTGTCTAGATGCCAAAACAGGTGAGATTAAGTTCCGCGCCCTCACACCCTTTGCCAACCCATCTGGTATCGGCTTTTGTGGGAACGATCTCTATGTTGTCTACACCAATGATGAGTTTTACATTCGCGATAATCCCAACGATCCAGATCCTTTGTCGGTACAAGTACGCGATCGCACGTTTATTCACCAACTACAAATTACTCAAGTAGCCAGTAAGGCTCACCACACGCTTTCTAATGGCTATTTGGTCGAGATGGTCTACCTTGAGGAAGCTTCGGCGGATGAGCCTCAGGATGTCTTCGATCTGACTTGGCGCATCGCTTTACCCGATGATACCGATCGTCAAAAGTTGCTCTCTGTCGTGCCCATGGGAATGCCCTTTGAAGAAGAAGTTAAAGATGGGCAACGCATCGCTGTCTTTAAAATTGGCGATCTCAAAGCCGAAGAAGCGAAATTATTTGGTTGGAAAGCTACCCTAGAGTTACACGGGATTAAATACGAACTCAAACCAGAGGAAGTAGAAAGCCTGCCACCACTATCTTCAGAAATGCAGAGCCTTTATCTGATCGATGATGATGGGTTAGGAATGGATATCCCTGCGATTAAAGTTGCAGCTAGAGAAGCCGTGGCTGGAGAGACAAATATCATTCGGCAAATGCTCAAGATTCGAGAATATGTCTATGACAAGCTCTCCTATCGCATGCAACCCTATATTGACAGCCCTGATGTGGTTTTAGAGCGCGGTACGGGTTCTTGTGGGGAGTATGTGGGATTGCTCTTGGCACTGGCAAGATTGAATGGCATTGCCTGTCGTACTGTGGGTCGATATAAATGCCCTCCCTACGCCGATCAGCAAAATGTCATCCACCACCAGTACTACAATCACGTCTGGATTGAGTTTTATATTCCTGGCTTTGGTTGGTTCCCAATGGAATCCAATCCCGATGATACAGGCGAACGTCCCTATCCTACCCGCTGGTTTATGGGCTTACCTTGGTATCACGTCGAAATCGGCAAGGGTATTACCTTTGAAACCATTCGTCCGCAGCCCTTCTCCATCGGAGAACTCGCGCTCAATCACGTGCGATTCAAAATCCTACGAGAACTGTAATGCGTTTTGTTCATGTCAAGATTAGTCTGAGGCACAGCAGAAGTAGATGAACTACCCCGCACTGCGTACCTTGTACGGGGTTTCTAAAAACCCTATACAACAATCCACCAGTGCGTGCTTTGAACGCTTCGTCTATCCAGCTTGCTTACTCAATACCTTGCGGTTTTTGCAAGTAATTATTTCAAATGACGTCAGTGCATCTTGTGCAGATTTCCAAGGTACAACCGCATCGGGGGCAATATGGTATTTCCCCCGATGCTTGTGCTTGGCTCATCCTGTAATCACCATCAGGCAACATAAAGCCATCAACGGTTAACGCGCCGATCTAGACTGTGGTGCGGGTGGCTTTGAGTCTTTTTCATTCATAGAGAATTAGGAATCCATACTGGAACCTTTTGCATGACCGCTTGAAATAACATACTATGCTCGTGCCCGCGCAGCCATTGCTGCAAATGATTATAGGATGTCGATTGAAACCATTCCAGATCGACTTGGGCAAACTGTCTGATAAATGGAAAGATCGCAATATCGACAAGGGAAATGCGATCGCCGAGCAAAAAGGTATGCTGCCGCAGTAAATTCTCTAAGGTCGGTAGATAGGTTTCTACTTGGTTTCTATAGGTTTCCTGCGTTGCTTCGGGGAAACGGTTGGCATATTTGTAGCGATCCAGTGCCTGTTTGAATTCCAGATCGTTGATCGCAATCAGCTTTTTGCCGAGCAACCGCGATATTTCCAATAGGTGATTCCAGCGATCGGGATCGTTTTGTTCCACTGCCCATTCCATAATATCGAGGCTCTCTTCTAAAACACGACCATCGGTTAGTTGTAGGACTGGGGTTGTGCCTTTTGGGGAAATCGTCAGCATTTCTGCGGGCTTATTTTTTAGGGAAACTTCCCGCAACTCGTACTCGATCGCTGCATATCGCAATGCCATTCGTGCCCGTATGGCATAGGGACAACGTCGAAAAGAATAAAGGATGGGGAGACTCATAATAGGTTAGCGATCGCACCCTACCCAGCCTCCCCTTGTACAGCATCCCCTTGTCAAGAGAATGTGACGAAAGCAGAGGGGGGATTCACGATTCGCGTTTTTTTGGATTAGCATAGATGTAGAAAATCATACAAGAGGTGCAATATGGCTTTAGAACTAACATCGGAAAATATTGAAAATGTTTTAGACGAGTTACGCCCTTACCTATTGGCTGACGGTGGTAATGTCGAGCTGGTTGAGGTAGAAGGGCCAGTGGTGAGATTAAGACTACAAGGTGCTTGTGGCACTTGCCCTAGTTCTGCCATGACCCTCAGAATGGGGATCGAACGCAAACTCAGAGAGTCGATCCCCGACATTGGTGAAGTCGAGCAGGTTTATTAAGGCTAGTTTTTCCTAAAAATTTTGCCACCAGTTTTTGCTAAAATTTGGGGCGCACTCAATGCGCCCTTTTTTGCGTTCGTAGTATTTTTTATTTCAGGAAATAATCTTGGTCTCTCTAGAACAGGTTCAACAGATTTATCGCCAACCGCTGGTCTCGCTGGTGTTTGATGCCCAAACGATTCACAGACAGCACCACCAAACCGATGCCGTACAGCTATGTACGCTCTCGAATATCAAATCTGGTCGCTGCCCCGAGGATTGTAAATATTGTCCGCAGAGTGCGCGATACGACACCGAGATCGAGAATTACCCCCTGCTACCCCTCGAAACCGTGATCGAGCAGGCAAAAACGGCAAAAGAAAATGGCTCGACGCGATTTTGTATGGGGGCGGCATGGCGACAAGTCCCAGATGGGCAAGAGTTCGATCGCGTCTTAGAAATGGTGAGCGCCGTCGCCGACCTAGGCATGGAGGCTTGCGTCACCTTGGGGATGTTGCGCCCAGATCAAGCCAAGCGTTTGGCTGAAGCGGGGTTGACTGCCTATAACCACAATCTCGACACCTCGGCAAATTTTTATCCTGAGATTATTACGACCCGTACCTATAGCGATCGCTTAAAGACGATCGAAGCAGTTGCTGCCGAGGGCATTCAAGTCTGTTGCGGTGGCATTGTTGGCTTGGGCGAAAGCGAACAAGATCGGATCGAACTGCTACATACCTTGGCAAACCTCAACCCCCAACCCGAATCTGTGCCGATCAATGCCCTTTCTCCCGTGGAGGGCACACCTTTGAGTGATGCTGCGATCGTCGAGCCGATCGTACTCGTGCGCACGATCGCCACTGCTCGGATTCTCATGCCTAAAGCGATCGTGCGTCTATCCGCAGGTCGGCATCGCCTCAGCGTAACCGATCAAGCGCTCTGTTTTATGGCAGGGGCAAATTCTATTTTTAGCAGTGAAAAATTGCTGACGACGGTAAATCCCAGTATTGATGATGATGCCTCCATGTTTGCCCAATTAGGGATCGCAGCATGGGAAACAGTCCCACAGCGTTAAATTTCAAGCTACCCAAAATGATTTGGACTCACTTCTCTCAAGAGTTAGTGGGTGACTTCATGCTGCAAAGAAACAAAAAACTATGACAGAATAAGGCTAACGTAAAAATGCCAAAGCCATGTTTACTGTATCTTCAGAATACCGCCATTTACCAACTGCTGAGGAATTGCCTGACTCTGACGAAACCCCTGTGGATAACGAACTCCAAAACGATATTCCAAATCTCTTGCTGAACTTATTGAGAGAAATTTGGGCAGAGCGCTCTGATTGGTTTTGGGGTGTAGATATGTGCGTTTATTACGAACCCAATTTTGACAAATCAGAGGAGTCTAAAGCAGTTGTTCCCGATGGTTTTTTAGCATTAGGGGTTCCTAGATATAGTGGCGAGGGTGGTCGCTTGAGCTACGTGGTTTGGGAGGAAAAAGTTCTCCCAGTTCTCGTGCTTGAGGTGATCTCTAAGCAATATAACGGTGAGTACGATCGCAAGTTAGAAGAGTATCAAAATCTAGGAATTCTCTATTACGTTATCTACAATCCACTCAGTGGAAGACGAGGGCTTTATAAAAACCACCAGTCTTTGGAAGTATATAAGTTGGTTGATGGAAAGTACGAACTGATGCCATCAATCTCGCTTTTACCTGAAGGGGGAGAAATGGTATGGTTGCCAGAAATGGAACTTGGTATTGGTTGCGCTCTTGGCGATATCGATGGTTGGGAACGTGAGTGGCTCTATTGGTACGATCGCCAAGGAAATAGATATCCCACTGCGCGAGAACGTGCGGCAATGGCTGAAGCCTTGCTAAAAAAATATCGCGATCGCTTCGGCGATCTTTCTGAATAAATACTCAAGCGATCGTGCGGCGATCGGCAGGTTGGCATCGACTCAGCATCAGCGATCGGGCACTTTGCTTTTTAGGCAAATTCTATCTTTTAGTAGTGGAAAATTGCTGACAACAGTAAATCCCAGTATCGATATTGGGATTTACTATCATTTCCATAGCAACTGTTATAAACCACGATCAATCAAACCGAATCGCCCCAGAAGCACCAGCAGCCAAAGAATCGCAATTCCTATAGAAATTATTCGTGGTGGCCACACTCCGCCGAAGCGTGTCCATGATAACCCACCACTCCGTTCATAGCCAATGTCTGGCATGTCTGAATGATCGAACAGAAATTTTAAGATTTTGTGGTAAATACTGCGTTCTTTTTCAAGAACATCTATGACCGACTGAGCAGCAAAGATCCCAATGATTGCAGTGACCGCAATCACAAGTGCAAAGCCAGGTATCAGATTTAGAAGCATAGCTGCTGTTCTCTGCTCTTTTGGGCTGTTAATAAGGATAATGCAAAAAGTACTGAAGAGAAAGGCTTGAGTGCTCATCATCCAAGCCATGCGATGGTTAGTGAGGTTGTGTTCCTTATCAAGCAAATTCTCGTTCAACGTAGCTAGGAAAACCCAGTCACCCACTGTTGGCGGTTGGGTAGGTTCTTGAAGCCAATTGAACGGTTTAGGTTTACTCATGCATTTTCCAGCCCTTAACACCACACTGAATTAGCTTTTAGTGAAACTTTTTTGGTAAACTTCCCAATAATGAAATCATACTGAAACTTTATGAATAAAACAAGCATGTGAGGGCAATACCCAGATAACGATTTGTTAAATGTTTTGCCTCTTACTTGAATGGAATATACTCGATTGCATTTACCCACTCGGCAGGTTCAGAAGCCTTGGCAATCAATTCTAAGTCTTTCACAAATTCACCAATCGTGCCTCCAAGTTGATGCCCAAAGATCAATCCTGAAAACTGTTTCCCTTCTATCTGCCATGTCTCGGCTAAAACTCTAAAGCGAATATCTTGGGTAAAGAGGACGCGTTGAAGCTCAGTCACTCGTACTAAAAGGCGATCGTCAGGAAGTTCTTGAGTTCCGTCCTCAAATGCCGTCAATACATCGATGCCTCGGCGCCGCAACTGCTCGGTAATTGCTTGGGGAACATGAACATCCATGTATAAAGCAATAGCCATTTACAGAATTCCTTTAGCTCTCATGCGAATGTAGAAAGGTGACTTGGCTGCTTGAGTCATAGTTTCTTGTGCTTGCTGCCATTCCAGCTTGATTTCTTGGTCAATTTCTTCTTGATGGTCAAAATAGTAGCCCATTGCAGCATGAGCTTCGGCTGGTGTTAAGTAAAGGTGCTGACGACACATCTCCTCAACCGACCAACCATAGGTAAGATAGTCCATTACAATCTGAGCAATTCTAATGCGCGGCAGGCGTTGCAATCGTGCAGGCTGATAACCATCTTTTTCAATGTGTGGATAACTCAGGGCTAACATACTGTTCTATTTTCACTTAGCTAAGTTGCCATGTCTTTACAGTATAGTCTTTATTAGTAAGGCTATGTAGGCTTAAACGCCGAACTGAAACCGAGTTCAATACTTACGGCTTTCTCAATTTCTGCCCAATAAATATCTTCTAAAACACCCTGTTTATTCTTGATTCTTTTGGCATCAACAGCTCTAATTTGACTTAAATTGATGTGGCGATCGCCATTCAGTCCATTTTGCGAGGTCGGGGTAATATTAACAACAAACGGATAGGTCTTCATTCCTGGCAATAAAGGAGCAACTATTGTCGTCGCTCCATTTTGATTACCGATGTCATTTTGCAAAATCAAACAAGGACGCTCTTTATCCACCTCATTACCAACAACGGGTTTCAGATCGACCCACCAGATCTCGCCTCGTTTATAGGTTAACGTTCCGTTAGGCATTTAAACCATCTTCCACAGTAACATCCCAAACAGAAATTTCTTCTTGAAACGCGGCATCATTTGCCTGCTCTTTGTATGCATCTTCTAGTTCCTTCAAGAAAATCCTCTCCTTCTCTTGCAAGAGAATATCATTAATAAAACTGCTACGATTGCTCGCTAGCCGATCTACAAAATCTAAAACTTCGTCGTCCAAAGTAATGCTGACTTTCTTACTCATGCTCTAAGCTGCCTGCGACAGTCGAGTAGGATTATATTGTCATACTAGTTAATCTTACTTTACTTGTCAATATTTACTTGTCAATAAGATATTGGAGATTGGCTAACGATTTTTCTGCCCGTTGTATTTGCTGTGCTTGACCTGTAACATGCTTACTGGTACGCTCACAAGCTTATGAGCTAGCTGTTTGTCCAAATTCGTAAATGTATGTCTCATCGGACGCTAACAACCATCATTGCAGCCAGTGTTTGTTCAATTTGCTTGATTGCAGATGCTGCCCCCAGCTTGGCATTACCAGAGCAGGGAAATGTCGTACAACTCAACGGTCAGCCTTGGACTGGACGTTGGATCAGACGGGTAGAAAGTGATGGTCAGCAAAGTTTATACCTGCAAGAGGAGTGGGTTGGCAGTGCCTTGGGTGTAGAACTGATGGACTCCGATCGCGTCGGACAGCAGCGCATTCGATGGTTCTCTAGTCCTTTTTATAGTCGAGTCACGTTCGATCGCCCCGTTCAGCATCGGTTTTTAGACATCAAAGCGATCGCGCCGCAGTGGCGTACAGAAATTTCTGGGAATACTCTACAAATCTTCACACCTGACGTGGCAGTACAGGCGATTCGACGCAGCAAACCAGAGGGAGGCGATCGCATTGTGATTGACCTGAGCAACCGTACCCCTTGGCAAATTCAACAACAGGGTAATGTCACGAGTCTGATTTTGGCTGCGGAACTAGCACCAAGCATTAAACCCGGTGTGAATGCCGAAAAAGGAAATCTGATTAGCGCTGTGGATGTTCAAAGTCAGAGCAAGCAAACCATCCTCCGCATTCAAACCACAGAGACACTTCAGCCTCATATCGAAACCCTAGCAGATCCTCCTCGAATCCTTGTAGATTTCAAACGAGGCTATGTTCCCACTGGGAGCAATATTCTCTGGGCTGAGGGACTGCGTCGCATTGAGCGCATCGTGGCACTGCCAAATCCCAATGCTAAGACAGAGAAAGACCCCAAAACCCTGCGCTTTTCAGTGGTATACCTCCTCGTCGATCTAAAGCATCGTGGGGTGGGAATGCGTCCGATCTGGAGCAATCCCAATGGCATGTTGGGCACTAGTTCCTTACGAACGATCGCCGATCAATGGCAGGCAACCGCAGCGATTAATGGTGGCTTTTTTAACCGCGATCGCCGTCTTCCCGTCGGTCTAATTCGCGAGGGAAATCGCTGGGTGGCAGGGGCAGTACTGACGAGGGGCGCGATCGCATGGAATGACAAGGGCGAAGTATTTATGGATCGCTTGTCGTTCGTAGAGGAAATCACAACTTCCAACGATCGAAAAATTACGCTCACCAATCTCAATAGTGGCTATGTGCAGCGCGGTGTGGCTCGATATACATCCCCTTGGGGAGCAGCCTATACGCCGCTCACCGAGAATGAGGTTTTGGTAACGGTTCAGGGCGATCGCGTAGTTTCTCAATATCAAGGTGGTGCGGTAGGTCAGGGACAGGTTCCCATTCCCACCAATGGCTATGTACTTGTGGTGAGACAATCCCCAGAGTTGGTGTCGCAGTTGTTACCCGGAGTCCAGATTAAAGGGCGATCGGTAACGAAACCCTCGACATTTAATACATTCGCGAATATCGTCGGTGCGGGGCCCTTGTTACTAAAAAATGGAAAGGTGGTCTTAGATGCAATGCTAGAGCAGTTCCGTCCTCCCTTTGATACGCAAGGCGCGACCAGAAGTGCGATCGCCACAACCAAAGAAGATGGAAAATTGATTTTGGCAACGATTCATGCCACCCCCGAAGGGATTCTGCCTAGTCTGCTACAAACGGCTGACATCTTAAAGAAACTCGGAGCAGTTGATGCGCTCAATCTCGATGGCGGAAGTTCCTCTTCTCTCTTTTTGGGTGGCAGCATTATCGATCGCGATATTAATGCAGTTGCTCCCATTCACAATGCGATCGGTATTTTCCTCACGCCCGATTCTAAGTCCGATCAGTTCTAGCGCTAACTGAAATCTATAGTCCTCTCTCAATTGAGCCTAGGACAAACGGATGACGTCAGTCTTGCGGTCGGACAATGCTGCTCTAAGCAGGGTTGGTTAAATGCAGGGTCTACTTCGGGATCGGGGGATTTTTGTCCGAAAATCATTTTGCAACTCAGATCCTCAAAATTGGGTGTCATGGTGACAGGAATACCAAACTGTTCGGTAAAAAATGTTTGGGTAGGTACTTTACACATATTCACACACATCCCAACACAGCCACTGTCTGCGAGGTAGCGGCATTTTTTAATATAAACTGCCGAGGGCTGCGATCGCACTGTCCCATCCGCCAAACTTACCTCAGCTTCAGTGACCTCACAAGGCCCCACTAACCACTCAAACAATTTTGAGGCAAACCACGCATTGAGAACGCATACGAGTCGCGTGGGAGAAACAAACGTGCGAATCGCCCAAAGCGCTGGGGCTGGCACTAAAGATTGCAGTACTTTCGCCACAATGATTTGCTGCTCTTGGGCATTGCGTCCCTGCATAATTTGTTTTGACAGATCGACAAAGCCACCGTAGCCACTGATTTTGGTTCCCGAACCTAGTGCCTGAGACATCTTGCGAGAAAACAGCCAGATAAATAGGCGATCGATCGAGTTGTCGTTGTATTCATCTTTGACAACAGTTTGTACGGCTTTAGGCTGCATAGCTTTCCTCAAATTCAGACTACCAAGATTCACGCCATAACGATCTTAACCGAATTTCTAGATCTAAAATTCTGGATTAAAGTAGGGAGTATACGCAAACGAGCATGGACGATCGCCATATTCTCTGGTTGCCAAGGCGATCGCTACAGTCAGCACTCCTTTCTAGATAAGTTTGAAGTTGCTTTCTCAAAATGGACCCAGAGTGGTCTCAATGTCACTCTAATAGTAAGTTCTCAAGATGCCTAGCGCTAGTCTTCCTCCGTGCGGCAGTTTTGATTGTCGATCCGATCTCGTGGCCTTGCAACAAGATATTCTAGGATACTAGAAGTTTATCTAGGGTCAGACTTGAACTTACCACTGTTTCGGCCTGCGATCGCCTTGATGAATCGCCTGAAATATCCGCAGAAATTTGCGCTGATCAGCCTCGTGTTTGCGATGCCGCTGACCTTGGCGATGTATCTTTTGCTCTCAGAAATTAACAGTCGGATCGATTTTGCCCAAAAGGAACTCTATGGCAGTCAATATCTCCGCCCTCTTAACAAACTGTGGCAGTACGCACTCTCTAATCAGCCCGTCAGTCAGATTCGCAGCTCTGACCCGATAGACGATCGCTTGCTTCAAGACTTGGCGAATCGCGATCGCAACCTAGACGAAAAATTGCGATCCACCGAAAAATTCAAGCTCCTCGAGCAATCATGGCAAAATCTGCATCGCCAAGATAACCCAAAAGATCGGGAAGTATATCGCCAACTCAGCGATCGTATCGACAAATTAAGGGCTCATGTGGGTGACACATCCAATTTGATCCTCGATCCCGATCTAGATACCTACTACCTCATGGATAGCAGTTTGCTCAAACTTCCAGCCATGCAGAGAGCTTTAGCAGAAGTTAAACTGATGAGTCTAAAAATTGGCGATCGCAGGCAAATCACGTCAGAGGAAAGAGGGCGACTGATCGAATTGTCTGGACTGTTGAAAGAACAAGCCAGCGACCTATCCAGAAATCTCAATACCGCCTTTACGAATAATCCTGCCAGTAATCTTCGTGCTAAATTATCGAGACCTCTAAAACTTTTCCTTGACAACTCGCAACAGCTTTCAGATGTATTAGATGAATTAACCGAGCCCAATACCCAGCTATTTGCTTCCACATCTGTTTTAGTAAAGACAAACTTCGACCAAAGCTTTGCGCTCTGGGATCAAATCGTTGATGAATTAGATTTTCTCTTGCAACGACGGATCGATGGATTTCGACAAAGGCAGCTATTCGGCTCCATTTTTGTGCTCATTACCCTATTGATAGTTGTCTATCTGTTTATCGCGTTTTATCTGGCTGTCATGAAGACCGTACAAGATCTTGATGTTGTCGCCAAACGCATGACCAGTGGCGCTGCTGATGAAGAAATCCAAAATATTACGCTAGATACTCAAGATGAATTAGGACAGGTGGTTGAATCTTTTAATCGAATTGCCACAGCTCTGGTATCTGCCAGTCTAGAAATCAATCTCCTCAACGAAAGGCTCAGGGTTGACAACCTTCGCATGAGTTCGGAGTTGGGAATTAGCCATGAATTGCAACAGATGCTCTTGCCTAGAGAAGAGGAACTTAAAAAAATCAAAAATTTAGATATTGCTGGATTTATGGAACCAGCCACTGAAGTCGGTGGAGACTACTACGATGTTTTGATGGTTGGCGATCGCGTCAAAATTGGAATTGGGGATGTCACGGGGCATGGGCTAGAAAGCAGTGCGATCATGATTATGGTGCAAACAGCAGTACGAACGCTATTGATTCACAATGAAACCGATCCTGTAAAATTTCTCAATACGCTCAATCGCACGATCTACGACAACGTTCAACGCATGAATTCTGACAAAAACCTATCTCTGGCGCTGCTGGACTATCATGATGGCAAACTCACTCTGAGCGGACAACATGAAGAAATGATTGTTGTGCGTGCCAATGGAACTGTGGAAAGATTGGACACGATCGATTTAGGCTTTCCCATTGGACTTGAGGCAGATATCACAGATTTTATCGATCGCGCTCACGTACAACTCAACTTAGGGGATGTAGTCGTACTCTACACGGATGGTATTACGGAAGCCGATAACATCAGGCAAGAGCAGTATGGGCTAGATCGATTGTGTGAAGTCATCAGCCAAAATATTGAGAAGACATCCGCTGAAATTCGTCAGGCAGTGATTAAAGACGTGCGATCGCATATTGGCGAACAAAGAGTTTATGACGATATTACACTCGTCGTTATGAAGCAGAAATAGTAGAAATAACTGTCACGATCGGTACCTCAAAATGTCTGCTAATATCCCTGCGTGCGGCAGTTTTGATTGTTAATCGAATTATCTGGCATGATCGTGCGGCAGAGTTTGGCATTGCGGAGATTAGTCCCCTTGGTTACGGCATCTGTCAATCTAGCATTGGTCAAATCTGCCTTGGTCAGATCGACATCACTCAAATCTGCGTTGGTGAAGTTAGCGCCTCTAAGATTAGCGTTGTACAAGTTTGCTTGAAACAGATTTGCGCCTGTTAGGTTTCCTCCGATCAAGTTGGCATTACTGAAGTTAGCGCTTCTGAGATTGGCTTGGCTGAGGTTGGCACCGTTAAGTGCGGCACTGTCAAAGTTGGCGTTACTGAGATTGCACTCAGGGCAAGATCGGGTTGACAGGAGCCGATCGACTTGATCGGCAAACACTGGGGCAGCGATCGCCGTCTGCATGCCTAACACAATCGCTGCCACCCACCAAAATTTTGCTTCGATCATAGATTTCGTCCAGAAATTCACAAATAAATAGTTGCTTGTGGCGATCGCGCCCGACTTAAACATCATAATTTGAAAGAATTAATAGGTTATTAATTAAGTTGCTAAAAATTAGGCAATTTAATTCATTAAGATTAGAGATCGCTGATTTATTTTTACTAATTTATTCGATCGCGCCATGAAACATACGCTCTCAGTTGTCGTTGAGGATGAGGCAGGAGTTCTTACCCGTATTGCCAGTTTATTTGCCCGTCGTGGTTTTAATATCGAAAGCCTTGCTGTGGGTAGTGCCGAACAAAATGGTTGCTCTCGCATCACGATGGTAGTACCTGGGGACGATCGCGTGATCGAGCAACTGACCAAACAGCTAAATAAACTGATCAACGTGATCACCGTAAGAGATCTGACCGAAATTCCCTGCGTAGAACGCGAACTGATGCTGATTAAAGTCAATGCTAACCCAGGCAATCGCTCTGAGGTGATTGAAATCGCTCAAATTTTCCGCGCGCGCGTGGTGGATGTTTCTGATGATTCTCTGACAATTGAGGTGGTAGGCGATCCAGGCAAGATGGTGGCGATCGTCAAAATGCTGCAAAAGTTTGGTATCAGGGAAATTGCCCGCACGGGTAAAATATCTCTGACCAGAGAATCTGGTGTGAATACGGAGTATCTCAAGGCTTCGTAAAGGAAAGGGTTATCAATCGATGATTAATAATGTTCTTCGCAGTTACGTAAAGCATCAACAAAAAACATCCAATTAACTGTAGATACGGATAACGGATAACTAATGACAATCGATAAGCTGTTTGACTTGAGCAATCTCTTTGTATTGCCTTTCTGGTTTTTGATGATTTTCTTGCCAAAATGGAAAGTAACCCAGCAAATCGCTGCTTCCTTTTTGCCTTTTGTTGCCCTAGTGGGGTTATACATTTATTTTCTGGTTGGGGCAATTACGCTAGATAGCGCTCAAGCCTTAGCAAACCCAAATCTCGCCCAGATTGCTGGCTTTTTTGCCGATCCTCGGGCTGCGGCTACAGGTTGGACGCACTTTTTAGTCATGGACTTGTTTGTCGGTCGCTGGGTCTATCTAGAAGGACAACGTACAGGGGTTTGGACAGCCCATTCGATTTTATTTTGTTTGTTTGCAGGCCCCATTGGTTTGCTCTCTCACATCCTTACGGATGCCATCAGTCAAAAATTCTTTAAAAAAGCAGATCCTGTTGTCAGCGAATCGTAAATGGGAATCGCATGTCTTTACTACCTAAGCTTCAAAAATACATTCGCAGTACAAATGCACCGAGGCAATTGGTGCGATCGCCTGGGTATGACGAACAGTTGGGCTTTGGTGATAAAGAGCCGCGTCTATCTTCAGCAAAGCTGCTAGAAACTCCGATGCGGGCGATGATCGTGGGCGAATGTACGATTCCTGAGAATCAATTTGCCTACTTTCTCGATGGCATTCAACGCAGTTGGTTGTTGTATTACCAAGACTATGTGCCTGTTTACTATGGCTATACAGCCGCAGTGATTCGCCAGCGTCATGAAGCGTTGCTCGCAAAATGGGAACACCATACCTATGAATCTCTGTATGTGCCATTTTGCTATTTCGATTCTGCGGAATTAACGCAGTTGCGATCGCAAGAGTTACCTGTTACGGACACTAAGCCCAAGGAGGTAAATTCCTCAGCTAAGGATGAAGCCTCAGAAGAAGACGAAGATATGCAACCGATGGCATTGCGTGAGGCAGCGAGAAACACGATCTCCGACATGCGCGAAAAAAATGAGACCGATCTGGCTGAAGCTTGGATTCAAGCCGATCTGCCTGGTTGGTTGGTGATGGATGGCTCAATTTCTATATCTAGGCTTGCCTCCGAACATCCCCGTGTTGTGGGTTTGATCAAGAGTCACAACACGCAATATTTCAGATTTCCCGATCAAGAAGTGATTCTCAATCTTAAGTTTGGCGAACGCAGTTCTGTCTTTAAGCCTCCCAGTAGAAACCCAGTTTGCAGTTGGTATTTGCGGCTTAGAGAGGGTACGAATGAAGATATGCACTTTGGCTTGATTCGTGTAGAAGCGGCACTATCGGCGATCGCCGAGGTAGACGAAATTAGCCGCTGGATTTTGACAGAACGCCGTCCTTTATCGCTACCTGATTCGCGTTGGGATAAGATGATCTACCCAATTCGCGACTGTGAAATGTTTCTGCGCAGTCACGAACCCTCACGCGCAACTTTTGGATGGTTGAATTAGGCTTGCTATATCGCTTATTCAAATTTCGGAGATATTCTGTAGTCTTAATTCGACAGTTTGGAAACCTATTCCGAGAGCATAGTTGAGACACAGATATATCAGTTTGGAGCGATTCAATGCTCTTGAATATTGCTCGCAAATTTATGTAACCGTCCTAGGGGGTACAAAGTTAGTGGTTAAATGACCTAAAATCCAGAAGCCCCAGTGTTAAACACCTTAGGAAATCGCTGAAATGACCATTACTCCATTGGACACTGCCTAGTCCAGAACTTTGACAAAGCTCTGGCTCATGCTGAAGCGCTTGGCGGCAGCTTGACTAAAATGTTAAATGGGTTCTTTACAGATTAACCAGCGATCGCAATATCCCAACGATGAAATGTCCTAATTGCGCGGCTACAGAGATTATTAAAAATGGGTGGTATCGCGATCGACAGCGCTATCGCTGTAAAACTTGCGGCTATCGTTTTATCAAATCCCCCCTAAAGAAATCCCAGAAAAATTCTAAACCCGCCCCAAAAGCAGTTCCCAAAGAAACAGCAGATCCAGATCAGATCGCAGCACTTACCCAAGAGTGTCTTAGACTTAGGCAAGAATTAGAAGCGCAAAGCGATCGCCTCCAACGCGACCATCAGCAAAATACTTTTCGGCTGTTGCAGTCTTTGTTAACGCAATATCGCAGCGTGCAGCAAATGATTCGCAGCAACCCCAACCTACCCGCCCAAAATCTCGTCGCCTTGTTTACTCCTCTCGATAATCTCATGCAAAACTGGGGATATATTCCGATTGGCGAACCTTGGCAACAGGTTCCTTTTAATCCCCAATACCATCAGGGCGATCGCCCCGATCTGACCCCTGGAGAACCCGTGTATATTCGATTTGTTGGCTATCAAGTTCCAGATGTGAGTGGTGATGTGGTCGAACAGATTCTAGTTCCCGCCAAAGTCAGCCGTACCTTACCTGCGATCGCGACAGGTGCATCGTCATGACCGTTGTTGCCATTGATTTTGGAACGAGTAATACGGCAATCGCCACCTTCGATCCCGTCACGAATACCCCCAGAACCGTGCGGTTTCCCCAGATATCGCGCTGCTTTGAGTCGCCCCAAGGACAGGTGTATGTCGTGCCGAGTCTCGTATTTGTGCAAAGTCCAGATTCCTATGTTTTTGGCGAACAGGTGCGATCGCAACGGTTAGGATTTGCCCAACCCCACAGATTTTTTCAAGCCTTTAAACGGGATATGGCAGCGGACTTCCGCCCACCTTCGCGTTTAATTGACGGTGTGCCCTACGATGCCGAAGCGATCGCCGATATCTTTATCACCTCTCTTTGGCAACAGCTAGCGCTGCAAAGAATTCAGCCGACACAACTGATTTTCACAGTGCCAGTGGGTGCGTTTGAGTCCTATGTCGATTGGTTTCGGGACTTGGCAAAGCGGCTTATCCTTCCGCCCATAAAAATTGTCGATGAGTCTACGGCGGCGGCATTGGGTTATGCCGTGCAGAAAATAGGGGCAGTCGTCTTGGTGATTGATTTTGGCGGCGGCACGCTCGATATCAGCCTAGTTCGCACGGTCGCTCCGAATTCCTTAAAGCCCACGATCAAGGCTGAGGTGCTGGCGAAGTCCGATGCCTTCATTGGTGGTATTGATGTGGATACTTGGATTGCTGAATATTGGTTGCGATCGCGTGGAGAATCCCGAAACACGATTGGCGAAATCGGCTGGCTCAATCTATTGGAACTTGCCGAACGGATTAAGGTTCAGCTTTCCCAAGTGGATGAAGCGAAGGAGAGTTGGTTTGATGATGAAAACTTTATTTCCTACGAACTCAGCCTCCATCGAGACCAGCTAACGGAAATTTTAGAATCGCATCAGCTTCTCGAACAACTGCGACAGGCGATCGATGAGGTTTTGGCGATCGCTCTAAATAAAGGGCTAAACAAGGCAGCGATCGAACAGGTGCTTTTGGTGGGCGGAAGTTGTCTGTTACCTGCGGTACAACAGTTGGTAGTTTCTTATTTTGGGCGAACCAAGGTCAAGTTAGACAAAACCTTTGAGGCAGTAGCGCATGGAGCTTTGCTGCTGGGGCAAGTGGTCACCGTGGATGACTATCTGCGGCATGGCTACGCCATTCGGCTGTGGGAACCCTATATGCGGCAATATTCGTTTTTTACTTTGTTCGAGAAAGGGACAAAATATCCCTGTCAACGACTGGAACCCTTAACCCTACAGGTAGCAACCGAGGGGCAACGGGAGATTCGCCTCGATATTGGGGAGGTTGCCGACACGACCCAAGCTGAAGTTACCTATGATGCCAAGGGTAGGATGACGAGTAGCCTGATTCACAAACAATCAGATTTCCGATCGCTTGCCGATCTAGCAAAATCAAAGGGGCAAGCCCAAACAGACATCTGCGTCGCTCACCTCGATCCGCCAGGACAAACGGGTATGGATAGAATCAGCGTAGTATTTGAGGTAAACGAACAGCGAGTTTTGCTGGCGACGGTCAAAGATCTATTGACGGAAAAAGTACTGGTCGATCGCGTGGCGATCGCAAAGCTCGAATAAACAGAAGATAATCAAATCCTAAACAATACTAAACACTAGCGATTTTTCTTCGATAAGTTTTGTAGAATTTAAAGAGACTAGTTTCGTAACTCCTAGTTTCTTACTAAAAGTCAAAATTAGGCATTCCCTGTGACCTCAACTCGCGCCAGAAATTCTCGGTTAATGATTGTTGTTCTACCCAATGAAACAGCAGCATTTGAGGCTTATCGTTTTTTACAAAGTCATGGAATCTCGCCCGAAAATCTCGCCCTTGTCGGCAAAGGCTATAGTAGCCCCGACAGCGTTGGCTTGATCGAACCTAAACGTATGGCTTGGCGATATGCCAAATTTGGCATGATTATCCTAGCGGCTGCAACCGCTTTTATTGGCATTGGCATTCAACTGGCGATCAATATCCATATCCCCGAACTCAATTGGTTTCAGTCTTTGGTAGCGGTGGCGATCGCATCAGGGATCGTCGGTGGTTTACTCGGAATTCTTGTAGGCAGTATTTACGGACTCTTTTTTAAGAGCAGTACTTCGATCGCCTGTCGCAATTGCTTGCGTCAAGGTCAATACCTACTCATGCTCGAAGGTTCTGAAACCTTAACCCGAAGAGGCAGAGAAATTCTCAATAGTTACTCTGCCAATCCTCGGTAATTCATCAAAGATTCATCAAGAATTGATTAAGGCTGAGAATAGGCTAGTAGTGTGCCGTCTTGCCCCAAGATAAACCCGCGATCGCGTCCAAAGAAGTAAATGCGATAAAAGTTAGCACCAATGTTTTTGGTAGATTCATCTCTCTGCCATGTCTTTCCTTGGTCTTGGCTGTGCAGCAATCTGGAACTACCACCAGTTACCCAAATATTTTCCTCATCTTGGTAGACCAAATCGAGTAACCCTAGACCATTTGCGGCTTTAGGTGCTAATGCCTTTTGCCACTTTTCTAGCGTACCAACCTCGCTAAACTGCATCACCCCTCCCCGATTTAGCATCCATGTGCGTCCGTCGGGGGCATAGCCCATATTTTGAACTCGTCGAGAGCTATTACGGTTATGCTGCGTCCAAGCCTGTTCGCCAGGCGACCAAGTCGAGTAAAAGTTGCCTTTGGCAGAAACTGCAATATATCTACCGTCATCATTGCGATAGAGGTTCCGCACTGCCCCCACTGCCTGAGTTACCAGAGCTTTCCAGTTTTGTCCGCTATCCTCAGTGCGATAGATTGCACCGATGTCTGTAGCCATTTCTGCTGATTGAGGTGCTAGGGCTTTTACCAAGGTGGGCTCACCGGGTAGCTTGGAACTCAACCCAATGCGCGACCACGACTGACCGCCATCTTCTGTATGCAAGAGCAATGCTGGTTTTCCCGCAATCCAACCTTCATTCCCTGTAAAGCTAACCGACACAAATCGAAAGGCATTGTCACCTAAATCTAATTTTTGGGGCTGCCATGTTTTTCCTGCATCGTGCGTCTCTAGCAAGGTGGCATCTGTACCAACGAGCCAACCATGGTTGGGATCGGTATTGCTAAAGGTCATATCGAGCAGGGTTGATTTAGTGGGCAGTTCTACTTGCTGCCATGTACCTAACTCAGATGCGGCTACTGCCTCTACGCCTGTACTTACAGTTGCAGTTACACTCACGCAAAACAGTACTACGCACGCAAGTAGGAATGCAAATACGCGCTTTATCTTTTTGTTCACCAAGAAATTCCTAAAAATAACTAAAAAACAGACCTTTACTAAGCTATCAAAAGCGATCGACAAGCTATGAAAATTTTTGAATTGGGCTTTTAATGGAAATGATTAATCCAGTGCATACAAACTCATAAAGAAAATGAAAGCTAAGGCTAAAGCGCCAAAAATCAACAAATTCTTTTGCCCTGGTGTCATCACGTTAACCCCAAACCCATAGCCAAGGTTTTCGCTAAACCCTGATGGCTTATTGGGTAAGCCAATATCGGAAAATTTGTTTTTGCGCGCCGTACAGACAGGGCATCGCCAGTCATCAGGTAACTGCTCAAAGGGAGTACCCCCAGAAATCCCACGTTTTTGATCGCCTGATGCAGGTTCGTAAACATAGCCACAAGAACTACACTCATAAAGGTGAGAGGGCTCGATCGCTGGGGGTGTAACAGGTGCTGTAGTTTCTGTGTTAGCAGCGCGATCTGCTAGATTTAGCTCTGAGTCTGCCTCTGAACTGGTTATTTGAGAATCCATAACTTTGTCAACATTCGTTTTCGATCGGCTATTCTGTTAAAAATTATTACACTTTTTCGCGATCTTTTGTCGATTGGGTGTGTCAAGTGGACTTAGAATAATTCTGCTGTGACTACTTCGCTGATTCCAATTTGTAGAACTAGTATGTCTTCATGGATAGGAACCATGAGTTCACTATAACTATATGGCTGTATAGTTCTCTTAGTCCGAAATCTCAATTGTTTCGTTTTTTTCGGTAATAAATTCGTTCTCAATTTTGAATATAAGCATCTACATTACCCGTGTTTCATAATCCAGCCGACTTTGAATTTGTGTCCGCCCTAGAAGCCAATTGGCAAACGATCAGACAAGAGCTAGAGCAGGTCAACCAGTGTGATTTTATCGAATGGCCTGAAAAACACCTTTATGGTAAAGGCTGGGACGTTTTCGGACTCTATGCGTTTGGCATGAAACTGGGCAAAAACTGCGCTTTATGCCCTGAGACAACCAAATTGGTTGAGGCGATTCCAGGCATGGTGACAGCGGGATTTTCTTCTTTAGTACCTGGTACGCATATTGCACCGCACACGGGCTATCCTGATGGCGTCTTGCGTTGCCATTTGGGGCTGATCGGCTGTGATGGATGTGCGTTGAGGGTTGGCGATCGGACCGAGCACTGGACAGAGGGCAAATGTTTGGTGTTTGACGACACCACCGAGCATGAAGCTTGGAATCGCGGCGATCGCACCCGAATTGTACTTTTGCTAGATTTTAAATATCCCTTGGTTGAGCAACAAAAGCCCCAGAATGATAAAAATGAGGCGCAAAGTGGTGGTTTTTGGCAAAATCTCAAACAAAAATTCTCTTTACGCTAGTTTTTGCGGATTTAGACGATAAAAGCTTTCTTATTCAAGTTAGAATCCTAGAGTATTGCAATCCCCAGTTTTTTCTCTGTAAAATCACAGAAAAATCACAGAAAGCTCAAGTACGGAATGAATGCCTCATTTGTAGCTTACGTCCCTGCGATCGCAGGGACATTCCTCGTCTCTAGTAGCCTATTCGCGATTTGGGCTGTTATTCTCCACCGACGCGTTCAAAACCGCATTCGCCAACTAAAAGAATCCAACTTAGAATCTCAACGCCTTGAGACTGAACTGCAATGGGCTAAAGATTGGCTATATAAAAATAGTCAGGCATTAAGTGCGTTAGTAGAAAATGCGCCAGATGTCATTGCTCGTTTCGATCTCCAGTTACGTCACATTTACATCAATGCGGCGATCGAGCTTGCCACGGGGCTGCCGCCTGAAAAGTTTATCGGGAAGCGCTATTCCGAACTGGAAATACCCCAGTACCTTTGTATCATTTTGGAAGGTGCGCTCCAGAAAGTATTTCAAACAGGAGAACAAGCAACCATTGCGTTTGATTTTCCCTCACCGCAGGGCATGCGATCTTATCAAGTACGGGTTGCACCAGAATTTGCCGAGAATGGTTCTGTGGAAATTGTCTTGGCGATCGCCCATGACATTACCGAACTCAAACAGGCCGAACGCACAGTGCGTCAACTCAATCGCGAACTAGAGCAGCGCGTGGCACTGCGTACAGCCGAACTAGAGGCGGTAAATCGAGAACTTGATGCTTTTTCCTATTCGGTTTCCCACGATCTAAGCGCTCCTTTACGACATATTCAAGGGTTTATTACAGCGCTCAGAAAAAAACTAGAAGACAGTGCGGCGATCGAAGAACCTAAAGTTGCGCATTACTTGGATGTCATTCAAAAAAGCAGCGAAAAAATGGGTGAGTTGATCGATAGCTTATTAATGCTATCCCAATGGAGCCGACATCCCATCCATTTCAGTACTGTAGATTTGCGGCAACTGGTCGATCGCGCGATCGCACTCCTAGAGATTCCGAATACTGAATCTTTGCAGAACGTTGAATTTACGATTGGCGATCTGCCAACGATTCAAGGCGATCGGGTTTTGTTGCAGCAAGTCTTTTGCAATCTGATCGATAATGCCGTGAAATTTAGTCGCGATCGCCTTCACGCAAAAATCGAGATTGGGATGCTGCCCGACGATACAGTTTTCATTCGTGACAATGGCGTAGGCTTTGAGATGCAATATGCAGATCGATTATTTGGCGCATTTCAACGGTTGCATTCCGAGCAAGTGTTTGAAGGAACTGGAATCGGATTGGCTTTAGTCCATCGCATTATCACCCGCCATCAAGGCAAGATATGGGCAGAGAGCGAACCCGATCGCGGTACTTGTTTTTACCTTCAGTTCAATTCGGAAAATTCTTTACTGAAATAAGTATCTTTAATTACACAGTGTTTGTACGGAACGATTGTAAATTGTCTAAGGGGCGAAAAAACAAGTTTAAAACTGTTTTTTACTAATTTTCTAGGTTAACAAGAGATTCCTACCGATAGTGCTATTTATTTTGAGGTAAGAGCATAGTTTCGCTCTCCCTGTTATTTCATCATGCCTACGTCCATTGCTTGTAGTTAGTTGAAGGCTTTATGTTACAGCAGCTTTTTGGGAAACCGTCAGCACTAAAGGTAGAGTCGCCTGAGACTTTGCATCTGTTAATTGTAGAGCATGTGTTAGAAGACCTAGAGTTGATGCTGCTTACCTTGGAATCAGCGGGTCTAAGCTTTACCTATGACAATGCCGATACCTTGGCTAAATGCCAACAACTGCTTCTGGCAAATTCCTATGACATGGTTTTGTCAGATTACCGATTACCGCAGTTTAATGCGATCGCTGTTTTGAACGTTCTCAAACAGTCAAAACAAGATATTCCCTTCATCTTAGTAACTGGAACTTTGGGCGAAGAGGCAGCCGTTGCCTCGATCAAAGCTGGGGTGACCGACTATGTGTTAAAAGATCGGCTGTTTCGTCTTCCCAGTGTTTTAGAGCGCGGGTTGCAAGAATTTGCCTTGCGTCGCCAGCAACAAGCAGCCACCCATAAAATTCAACAGCAAATCCTGCGAGAGGCTTTGCTAAGCCGCATTGTTCAAGCCATGCGGGGGACATTGATTTTAGATGAAATTTTACAAATTACAGTCGATCGATTGCATGCTGCTTTAAGTGTCGATCGCAGCTTTATTTTTGTAGCCGATGCAAATCGGCGCACCCATGTGAGTTACCTGAGTCAGGCGACGGTCGATCGCCTGAGCTTGCTCAACTTAGAATGTCCGTTCTGCGCGCATTTTCAAGATCGGCTTGCTAACGGTGAAATCGTAGTCTTGGCAGAGATTTCAAGCGATCTGCCCCAAATCTTGCAACAAACGAGCGCACAGCTTTCTATTCGCTCTCTCTTGATCGTTCCTTTGCTGTATCAGCAAACTTATATTGGTGGGATCGCGCTACACCAAAGCGATCGCCCTCGGCAATGGACAGAGGATGAAATTTCGCTCGTCAAATCCGTTGCCGATCAATGCGCGATCGCCCTACATCAGTCAGAACTCTACAACAGTGCCCAAGCAGAATTGGCAGAACGGAAGCGAATCGAGCATGAACTGCGCCAAAGTGAAGAACGTTTCCGTAGTGCGATCGAGCATATGCCTGTGATGATGTCAGCATTAGATCGCGCAGGCAATATAAGCACTTGGAATCAAGAGTGCGAAAGAGTAACGGGCTTTAGCGCTGCTGAGATTGTCGATAACCCTGAAGCCTTTGCTCTGCTTTATCCCGATCCGATCTATCGCCAACAGATGCTTGCAGCATGGGCGGAACGTGGTAATAACTACCGCGATTGGGAATGGGAAACGACTTGCAAAGATGGCACGGTAAAAACCCTGTCATGGTCAAATATTTCTGAGAAATTCCCCATTCCCCATTGGATGTCTTGGGGCGTTGCCGTCGATGTCAGCCCGCGCATCCAAGCTGAAAAACAACTGCGCGTCAATGCCTTTTACGATCGCTTAACGGGGCTGCCCAATCGCGCTTTATTTTTAGATCGCTTAGAACATGCTCTAGGGCGATCGCAAAGGCAAGAACTCTTTCCTCTAGCGGTTTTATGTTTGGATATCGATCGATTTAAAATCGTCAATGACAGTTTGGGGCATTTGGCAGGCGACCAGCTTTTATGTAAAATCGCCCGTCGCTTAGAAAATTGCATCCGTATCGGCGATACGATTGCCCGTCTGAGCGGTGATGAGTTTGGCATTCTTTTAGAAGACGTTACAGGCATTGATACGGCGATTCAAATTTCAGATCGCATCCACCAAGAACTAACCATGCCCATGCTTTTGGACGGGCATGAAGTATTTGTTTCCGTCAGTATTGGGATTGCCATGACCGCAAAAGATACGATTAAACCCGAACATCTGCTGCGTAATGCCGATACAGCGATGTATAAAGCCAAAGAGCATGGCAGAGCGCGATACGAAATCTTTGCGACTTCGATGTACACCCACGCCCTCGATCGGCTCAAGGTAGAAAACGAACTGCGGCGCGCGATCGAACGTCAAGAACTTGTGGTTTACTATCAACCAATCGTGTCATTGGCTTCAGGAGCCTTACAGGGATTTGAAGCTTTAGTGCGGTGGCAACACCCAGTTCGCGGCTTGCTTTCTCCATCAGAATTTATTCCGATCGCCGAAGAATCAGGCTTAATTACAAGCATCGATCGTTGGGTACTCTTGCAAGCTTGCCAACAGCTAAAGCGTTGGCAACAGAACTTCCCAAGCCTACCGCCCTTGGTCATGAGTGTAAATTTGTCAGCGCGTCAGTTTTCTCAGCCGACTTTAATCGAGCAAATCGATCAAATTTTGCGAATCACCTTGGTTCGGGGTAGTTCTCTAAAAATTGAAGTCACTGAAACCGCGATTATCAAAAAGCCAGAACTAGCCAAAATTGTCCTCCAACAGCTACGCGATCGCCAGATCTGTGTTTGTCTGGATGATTTTGGTACGGGGTATTCATCCCTGAGCTATTTGCATCAATTTCCCGTCGATACGCTCAAGATCGATCGCTCCTTTATCAGCAGCATGGATCGAGAAAGCGGCAACCATGAAATTGTTAAGGCTATTATCAATCTTGGCTTAAATCTAGCGATCGACGTGATTGCTGAGGGCATAGAAACTTCCGCCCAAAAGCTTTTACTGACAGAATTAGGATGTCAATCTGGACAAGGATATTTATTCTCTCGACCGATGGAGCCCACAGTTGCTGCCAACCTGATTGCAGATCGACAATATTGGGTAGCTTAGCGCGGTTCTTGCTGGAATTTGTATAGCCCGTTATAGATCGGTAAGTAATTTTACTTATATACTATATGCGGCAAATATTTTTTGCCCAAATTCTATCTGTGGACTCAATCCCCAAAACATGAATTTAGGGCGATAAAAACAGGAGTAATTCATGGATTACCCTGTTCGTTTGTTGCTCTAAAGGCAAAAAATCCGAAACTCAATGTAACTTTTTCTTATGGTTCCTTTAAACTTTTCCTAACAATTGCTTGGTAGTTTTGTAACACAAACTCTAAATTACTAAATTTGTCTTCAAAAAGATTTATGTGTAAATCTTACGTTTGACAAGACTTGTGAAAAGTTTATCTCAACCTAGTCATCTTAATATTTTCTTAAGTAAGGGTTAAAAGCTAGATGTTAGTAGGAACAGCATGGATAATTTCTAATTGAAATTAACATGGGGATCGCTTTTGTGGCAATGATCCCCATGTTTTTCGGCTATAGTATAATTCATATACTAAAGTCATCTAACTGTTAATTCGACAAGAGGATAAACGACAAGTCTAGAAATTGTTTTGTAGGATACGTTGACCTCTAGATTCGAGCAAAAACAAAAAACCTTTAACTTACACGATCTTTTATTAACTTTGGTTGAGGGTTTTAGAAATGGGTTGTCTTGGTCGATGTTTTTTGCAATGTACTCGGGGATCGATTTTCATCACTTGATTGGATGATTTCAAATTTTAATAAACGCTTTTAATTAATTATTTTTTAGGTTTAGACGCTATGGCTATGATTCAAACGGTGCGATGCCCCAACTGCGGTTCCTTGGCTGAAAGGCATCATCATGCCTTATTGGCCCAAGTAAGAACAGAATGTGATGCCTGTGACTACTTAATGGTGATGTGTACGCGCAGTAGTCGCGTCATCGAAGCCTATGCCCCCGGACTACCTTCTGATTATGCCTGCAATAAAAAGACCGTGGCGATCGCTTTTCATCGCATTACCGAGATTTGTCAAGAAAAGGTAATGAGTGGTAGCGAAACAGTTAAAATGGAAGCGTTAAAAATGGTTTAAGAATTCACTATACAGTTATCTATGAGCGAACTGAAACGGTTGGGGCATGTAGCAATCTGCGTCCAAAATATATCCATAGATAACAATAGGTTTGAGTTTCTTCACGAGCCAATTCATAAGGGTAAAGAGTGATGGGCATTCGCACCAATTCTTTATTCACCGTTTATCTGTAGATGCTGAAATGGCTCCAATTTCCAAATTATTAATTGCTAATCGCGGCGAGATCGCCCTTCGGATTTTAAGGACATGTGAGGAGTTAGGGATTGCTACGGTTGCAGTTTATTCAACTGTCGATCGCCACTCTCTGCCGGTTCAGCTTGCCCATGAGGCGGTTTGTATTGGGGATGCCCCCAGTAACAAAAGCTATCTCAATATCCCCAATATTATTGCGGCAGCATTAACTCACAATGCCACTGCCATTCATCCAGGCTATGGTTTTCTATCGGAAAATGCCCGATTTGCGGAAATCTGTGCCGATCACAATTTAATCTTTGTTGGTCCCAGTCCTGCGGCAATTCAGGCGATGGGAGATAAATCCACTGCCAAAAAGACGATGCAAAAGGCAGGTGTGCCGACTATTCCTGGCAGTGAGGGACTGATTGAGTCTGAGGATCAAGCGATTAAGATCGCCAGTAAGATTGGCTACCCCGTCATGATCAAAGCCACAGCAGGGGGCGGCGGTCGAGGGATGCGTTTTGTCGGTCAACCTGAGGACTTGATTCGCCTATTAAAAGCAGCCCAAGGCGAGGCAGAGGCAGCCTTTGGTAATGCTGGAGTCTATATTGAAAAAGTGATCGAAGAACCCCGTCACATTGAAATTCAGATTTTGGCAGACAACTATGGCAATGTGATTCACTTGGGCGAGCGCGACTGTTCGATTCAACGACGACACCAAAAACTCCTAGAAGAAGCCCCCAGTGCGGCTGTCAACCCCAAGTTGCGATCGCAGATGGGTGCTGCTGCCGTGAACGCTGCCAAAGCGATTAATTATGTTGGTGTTGGTACGGTGGAGTTTTTGCTCGACAAATACGGCAAATTTTACTTCATGGAAATGAATACTCGCATTCAGGTCGAACATCCTGTTACCGAGATGATTACGGGCATCGATCTGATTGCCGAGCAACTGCGCGTTGCCATGGGCGAACGACTGCGGTTGACCCAAAAAGACGTGATTTTGACCGGACATGCAATCGAATGCCGCATTAATGCCGAAGATCCCAAACACAATTTCCGTCCTCACCCTGGCAAAATCAGCGGCTATTTGCCCCCCGGCGGTCCCGGTGTGCGCATGGACTCCCATGTCTATACCGATTATGAAATTCCGCCCTACTATGACTCGCTGATCGGTAAGCTGATTGTCTGGGCAGGCGATCGCCCCTCCGCAATTTTACGCATGAAGCGGGCTCTGTATGAATGTGCGATTACAGGCGTACCGACCACGATTGAATTTCATCAAAAAATTCTGGAAGATGAAGCCTTTAGAACGGGAAAAGTCTTTACAAACTACGTTCAACTCTTGATGGAAAGGTTAGAACAGCAGAGTAAGTTAAACAAATAACAAACTGCGATGGCAGATGTACTGGTAATTGGCGGTGGTGTCATTGGGTTGGCAACCGCCCTAGAGTTGAGACAGCGAGGCGCAACGGTAACTGTTCTAGAGCGCGATGTTTGCGGTCAGGCGGCAACTTGGGCTGCAGGGGGGATGTTAGCCCCAGAAGCAGAGCGGCTGGAAGGTGACCTGCGCGAGCTAGGGATTCGCAGCCGATCGCTCTATGCCGAGTGGATTCGTAAGATCGTGCACCTAACAGGGCAGTCTTGCGGCTATTGGTGCTGCGGCATTTTAGCGCCGATTTCCTGCTCAGATGCTGATGCTGAGACTGTTAAGGAGCATCCCAAATACATCGATCGCCTACAGCTAGACAAACGCCAATCAGGTCTGGGTGACAGCGTCTCAGGGGCTCTGTGGCTTTCTGAAGACGGGCAGGTCGATAATCGCTTGCTGGCTAGAGCCTTAATCTTGGCATTGCGATCGCTGGACGTAGAAATTCTAGAAGGCACCTCGGTCGATCGCATCGTCACCCAAGGCGACCGAGTTTTGCACCTAGAGACTAGTCGGGGCAAACTCCAAGCCGAGCATTACTTGCTGGCAACGGGAGCTTGGACAAGATCGTTACTGCCCTTACCCATCTCACCCCGCAAGGGGCAAATGTTGTCGGTATTTGACCCAAATCGCAGCCTGCAAACCGTAATCTTTGGCAAGAATACCTATCTCATTCCCCGTCAAGATGGCACGCTTGTGATTGGCGCAACCGTGGAAGATGTGGAATTTGCCCCCGGCAACACAGGGGCGGGTATGCATCGCCTGCTCAGCCAAGCGATCGCCCTTTACCCCGCGATCGCCGACATGACGATTCAAGAAACCTGGTGGGGGTTTCGCCCCCATGCCCCCAATGAGATCCCTATTTTGGGCGCGAGCCATTATGAAAATTTATCGCTGGCGACAGGTCATTATCGCAATGGCATTCTGTTTGCCCCGATTACGGCGCAGTTTTTAACAGACTGGATTTGCGATCGCAAAGTCGATCCATTGCTAAAAGCTTTAAGTGATTTTCGTTAGGTGATTTTGTAGGATAGTCTTGATTGTAAGTAATTGACGGAGTTAGAAGAAAATTTCATGGAAATGGAAGGTATATTACCGATCGCCTATTTGGCTACCCTGGTTGCATTATTGGGGGTACTGGCTTGGCTAATTGCGCGTCAGATCGTCAAAGGCCGCCAATTGGAATCTGTAATTTCTGACTTGCAGCCCAAGTTAGAAAAAGAGAAAGGCGAAGCTCAGGACTATTACGAATTAGCCAGTGTCTACCTCAAGAAAAAGCTCTATGCCAAATCGATTAGCGAGTTGCAAAAAGCGATCAAAGCGGGTGGCGAAAATATGCCCGAAATCTATAACGCGCTTGGTTATGCATACTTTGCTCAACAGCAGTTCGATCTGTCGATCAAAAATTATAAAGAGGCGATCGAGCGTCAGCCCGATTACGTGATTGCGTTAAATAATTTGGGTCATGCCTACGAAAAGAAAAAGCTACTGCCCCAAGCGATCGAGGTCTATGACAAAGCCCTGTCTTTAAATCCTAAGAATGACATTGCCAAACGTCGTCTAGATTCCCTACGCAAACGCGTTACAACCACACCAAGCAAGTAAGGACGTTTTCAAAAAAACTGCGATGCAGTTTTTTTGAAAACCTGCGCCTGCGCGTAAATTAAAATCAGAAACTTAAATCCAGATTTGTTGTAAACCATTGAAATTGGGATAGGAAAATCAGATCTAGCCCTTCCTTTTTTGAACGACAACCAGCGCACCAAACATCGTGCCAATCAGCAAAACTAAAGCTCCCCAATGTTTGGTGACATTGACGTGAAACATAAATCCAAAGTCTTTGTGAAACCTAGCGATCGCAGCCTCAGCCCCACCAATCGCCCCTTCCCGCTTTTCTTTCCACTTGCTAAAGTCCTTTTGCCAAGTCTCAATATCTTTTTCCCACACTTTCATGTCTGCATTAAATTGACTGACTCGCTCTTGATACTCAGCCAGTTCCGCAGGGCTTGTGGGCGGATCGCCAGGGGATTTAGGGCGATCGGGTTTGATCGGTTCGGTTGCTTCGACGGATGCTTTTGATTCGGCATCAAATTTTGATTTCAATCCTGGGAACTGACAATGGCTAAAGAGGTTCGTACCAAGGCATTGACAGTTTTTATTTTTCTCATCCTCTGTAAGTTTTTTGCGCGTATCTTCGTCTTTGTTCCAACAGGGATCCTTTGCCACATCGCTGCCGAACCCTGTAAGGGTTACGAGCGCTTCAAACGACCATTTGGTTAAACTAACTTGATTGATGATTTGCCCTGGAGTCCCAAGATTATGAACGGGTAAGACACCACCACCAAAAATAATCTGAGGTACTAAAAAAATAATGGTCAACAGTGGGGCAATATTTTGGTTGGGTGAAGCCGCAGAAACCAAAAGTCCCATCACCATTCCCGCTAGGGTGGTCAGAAATATGGTGATATAGATGCCAATCAGATCGCCTGGAAGATTAATTGCAAGGTATTTAAAGAGCAGGAAAATCGCGGACTGATAGATTGCCAATAAAACACAAAACCAAATCTTAGAGAGAATGTAGGGAATGCTCATCAAGCCAATCATGCGTTCGCGTTGGTAAATATCCACCTCTTTGACGATTTCACGCATGGTTGCCAAGCTACCGACCATCACCGCAATTAGGCTGGTATTAAACAGCATGGTCGCGACTTGCCCAGGATCGCCATGGGTCGTATCAAAAATATCGCGTTTCCAAGTCACAAAATCGAGCAGTCCTAAAATCGGCGCGATCGCCAACATTAAAATCAAACTGGCTCTATCTCTTAAAAGGATTGCAATATTGCGCTGAGATAGGATCAGAAATTGTTGCCAAGCCGAAATAGACTTTACCTTGCTGGTAGGAGCCTGTTGCTTGAAACCTGTATGTTTCAGATCGGGAGAGATATTTAAATGTGCTTGGCGATCGCAAACGTACTGCTGATATTGAGGCGATTGCTTGTAAAGGTCTTCCCACATTTGCGGGGATAACTCTCGCTCCACTTTAGGATAGATTTCATTAAATTTTGATACTTTAAAGTGAGCTAACGCTTGATCGGGAGGACCAAAATATGCCACCCTGCCGCCCGCTGCCAAAAACACCACTAGATCGCAGAGCATCACATTTTCCGTGGCATGGGTAATCAATAAAATCGTGCGACCTTGATCGGCAAGTTTTCGCAACAGGCGCATGATATCGGCTTCGGTACCGGGATCTAATCCTGAAGTTGCCTCATCCAAAAAGAATAAACTCGGTTTGGTCAGAAGTTCGACGCCCATCGATACGCGCTTTAACTGTCCCCCACTGAGATCCTCGATCGCGACATCCTGTCTATGGGCTAGACCTAAGTCCTCAAGCACCTCCTGAATGCGTTGGTAGCGTTCCGATGGCGTAATGTCAACGGACATGCGCAATTGTGCGGCAAAATCTAGAGCTTGAAAGACAGTCAATTTGCTATGCACGATATCTTTTTGCGGTACATAGCCCAATTCCATGCGATAGGCATTAAAGTTCCTGTAGAGATCGTTTCGATTCACAAAAACGATGCCACTGCTGGCAGGACGAAACCCATTCAAAGCATTGAGTAGCGTAGATTTTCCTCCGCCACTGACCCCAGCGATCGCCACAAATTCTTTCGGTAGAATGGAAAGAGAAACATCGTTGAGAATGGCGATCCCCTTTCCCACAATTTTAGTCAGTCGAAAGGCATCAAGGCGAAGATTTCCCGCTTCATCTTGGCGTGTCAGGGTCTCATCCATGTTTAGGATAAAGCAACAGGAACCAATCCGAATCACATCTCCCACTTTGAGGACTTGCGCCTTCTCAATTCTTTTGCCATTGACGAAAGTGCCGTTGGTGGAATTGAGGTCGGTAAGGACTGGGGAGCCTTGTTTATACTCGATCAGAGCATGGATGCGAGAAACGGAAGGATGATCGATCGCGGCGTTATTTGTGCTATCTCGCCCTAGACTAAATTGCTTGTAATCTCTGAGGCTAAGTGCTTTGACAGGTTCCCTTGCTGGTTTCGATCTCAGATCCCAGTAGGTCAAAGACACATTGATATCTATATAGAGCATGTCACCTGTTTTTAGAACCTTGCGATCGACGCGTTTGCCCTCACAGAGCAATCCATTCGTACTCTTGAGATCGATGATTTCATAAGCATTCTCTAGTTTATTGAGCTGAGCATGTTTTGAGGAAACAACTGGCACATCGATCGCAATGTCGCAACTAGGATTGCGACCAATCAGAACCCGATCTTGCTCGAGGGGAAAGTTTTTTGTCCAAGTTGGGGTAACCACCTGAAGAACGGGTAAAAAAGATGCCTCTTCAGGAATCGCTGTATCCGAGATCTGATGAAATTCAAATAATGCTGGTTCTCTGGAGGGTAAAGAGGGTTGCGTTTGTAGATGGCTCGAAAGATCGCGTTCTCCGATGTAAAATCTTAAATCGAAAGAACCGATCTGAATTAAACTTCCATTCTCTAAGGATTTAGGTACTCTTGGCTGCAACTCCGAACCACTTACTCTCGTTCCGCCTGCACTCCCAAGATCGACGATCGCATAGCCAAGCAAGTCCTGAATAATCCGAACGTGGTGTCTAGATACATCGGGTAGGTCTAGACATAGGGTATTATCCGTAGCGCGACCAATGCTAACAACTTCCTCCAAAATCAAAAACTCTTGCTTGGAACCATTGATGTAATTGATTTCTAGTCTTGCAGGAGTTAAAGCCATATTTATAAAATATTGGTTTGGTAAGCAATACAGACAAGGTTTCTAAGGCAACAACAAATCAGGTGTTTTTGCAACCGACTAAAAGATAAGCAAATGATGGTTCTGAGTGCGACATAAGTTCTAACTTATCAAAGATAATCAAAAAATTTGTATACTTAGCCGATCGCGCATCAATGTCATGCTATTTTCATGTATGTTATGTATTTACGTTAAGGGTTCATGAATGTTTTCTGCATAAAAAATCTCTTATTCTCAACCTAAAACGATTGCAACGATATACTAAGATTCAAGCTTGGTAATTTTCCTAGCAGCTCTCCTGCCCGTCAAAAGCTATTATTTAGGATCTGTTCCATGAACTCCTCTTCTCAATCTGATGCTTGGATTGGACAATTTGTCGGCGATCGCCAACGCTATCGCATTGACAAAAATCTTGGTGGTGGCGGCATGGGAGATGTTTATTTGGCAATGGATACCTTGCTAGGAAAGCAAGTAGCGCTCAAACTGTTAAAAGGCAGTTTAGTGAATGCTGAGGGGTTTTTTAAACGATTTGAGCGAGAAGTCGCTGTATGTGCGGCACTCAAAAGCGATCACATTGTAGGGATTACAGATTATGGGCTTGTAAGTGGCGGCTATCCTTTTTATGTGATGGAGTATCTGCAAGGACAAACCCTCAGACAGAAATTAGATCGAGACAAACAACTCTCTCCTAAGCAGACTGTAAATATCATTAGTCAGGTATGCAGAGGATTAAAAGTAGCCCATGACGGGGTTACGCTCTGGAAGAATAATGCCAGCGAATCAGAAACGATCAAGGTTGTCCATCGCGATTTAAAGCCAGATAATATTTTTTTAGTGCCTTCCTCCCTAGGCGAGTTAGCGAAAATTATTGACTTTGGTGTGGTCAAACTCTGTACAGAGTCGCAAAACGATGAGTCGATTCTGACCGTGCAGAAATCCATTATTGGTACGCTGCGCTATGCTGCTCCCGAACAGTTAGAAGGTTTGTCAACTGTAGATAGTCGTGCAGACATCTACAGTTTGGGCGTAATTCTTTACGAAATGCTTACGGGTGTCGATCCTTTTGGTTTCCTGTCACCATCGCGCAGAGGGGCAACCAGTGCGTCTTGGATTGTGGCACATACAACCAAACCACCCAACCCTTTTCAGGGATTAGTCGGCTGCGAGCATATTCCACCTGCCCTCGAAGCAGTCGTAATGAAGTGTTTGCAAAAGTTACCTGCCGATCGCTTTGATTCAGTGGACAAGCTAGAGCAGGCTTTAAAGGCTGCGATTCATCTCGTGGGCGCAGATGACACGATCGCGATTGGCTCTTTACAAACAGAGGGAGACATTTACGACAGTGCAACGATTACCTCAATTCCTAGAAAGCCCGCAACGCTTGCGACTTTTGTAGATACTCCAACAAATCAACAACTTACCAATTCTGAAGCCCCTACCTTGGTTAAGTCTTCTACGACTCCAGAGCTAGAGCCTACCCTGGTGAATGCAGAAGTTCGCCCAGAAGTTAATACAGGTTCGTGGCATCAAACCGATCGCGAAACTGCGGTCACCCCCAAGCCTAAGCATAGATTACCCCTCATTTTGACTGGAGTCCTCATGGTGATTGTGGCGGCGATCGCGGGGAGCGTTTACTTCTATTCCCAAAACAAAGAGCGGGAAATTTTAGATACCGTCAAAAGCCTGCAATCTCAAAAGAAGTATCTAAAATGCATCATCGAAACCCAAAAAGTCGAGCAGAATGCCAAGATTTATGTTGACGTGCAAGAGGTCTTACATCAGTGCCGTCTAGGTCACGCTAAGTTTTTAGCAACAGAAAACAAATTGATTGAAGCCTTTGCTTTTCTGGAATCCATTCCCGCAAGTAGTTCTATTTTCCCAGAAGCGCAAAAACTCCTAGGGCAATGGTCAGAGAAAACGATCGCCTCAGCAACGGAGAAATATCAAGCGGGCAATCCTAAAGAAGCGATCGCTCAGGTACAGGCGATTCCCCCCAACAGCCCCACCTATGTAAAATCTCAAGCAACGATTAAGCAATGGCAAAGTGACTGGCAACTCGCAGAGAAGCAATTTAATGCAGCTCAGACTGCCCTCAAAAATAACAGTCCCCAAGAAGCGATCGATGCTGCCAATAAAATACCCAAGATTGCTTTTTGGCAAAGTAAGGTCAAACCTATTGTCGAGAGTGCGCGATCGCAGATGGGAACACCCACCAATACTTCGCCGAAGACTCCTGGCAACACGCAGGGATCGACAACTGTAGAACCAGTAACACCACCCACCGAGTCAGTGACGCCACCCACCGAACCAGTCACTCCGCCTACCGAGCCGATCGTGCCACCATCCGCACCGGGATGGGAAGATCAAGGTGGCGGTAAAAAAGATACGAGTATATAGAGACCAATTTGACGAATCCAAGCAATTCAATCACCAATACAAACACGATTTCAAACATCTCTGTGTCACAGTCTAATGGAATGATTTTTTAAGGGTGTTGCTGATTCAATGTAAGAATCGATCGCTGCAACTCTCGAAGGTTCCTGCAGAATTTTGCAAAATCATATTGTCATTCAGCAATTCCGTTAAATGTAGCCGAGGAATAAATCTTCACAACTAGATTTCATTCCCTCAACCAATAGTTCAACTTCAATTTTTGAGCGCTTCTGCCGTTGCAGGTGCAATTGCGATCGAAAAAGACAGTGAAGTGCTTACTAGTAAAGCATCTCAGGATAATCCTCGACATACTTCATTCAATCAGTTCGCTACATTCTATCCCTTGTGGTGAAGCCTGCTTTTATCGATCTAATGGCACATTAACTTGAGAAAACCCTTAATGGAAAGAAACCGCATGTCAACAGCAGGAATTACTATCTTATCCGTTGGTTTTGCTATCTGGGCATTCCCAGTTAGTGCCTCAGCAGCCTCACTATCATTCGATCGCGTTATCGTTTTTGGCGATAGTCTTTCTGATAGTGGTAATGTTGCAATTGTCACAGCACCGACTTTTCAGCAAGTTCCTTTCGGTGGTTTGGTTCCAACGTTTGCTTATGAAAATGGTCGGTTTACCAATGGAGCGACGTGGGTCGAAGATCTGGCAGGTAGCTTTGGCTTGAGTGCCCTTCCTTCCCTTAGTGGTGGTACAAATTTTGCCTTTGGAGGGGCGAAGACGGAACCTGTAAGGATAGTTCCATCAAATCCTCCTAGTTTACTGCGCCAGTTCGAAGCTTTTCAGTTGAAAACGGGGAGAATCGCCCCCTCGAATGCTCTCTATGTGATTTGGGGCGGGGCGAACAATCTATTTGATGCGGCAGTCGCAAAGCAAGCAGGAGAAGATAAAGTTTCTGATTTGATAATTTCTAAAGCAGTCAGCGACATTACTACCATTGTTAGGAGATTAACGGCTGAAGGGGCGATCGATATTGTCGTCCCCAATATGGTGAATTTAGGACTGATTCCCCTATCGACTAGGGGAACACTAGGGCTGGCAGCGGCTTCAATGGATGTTTCGTTAAAGTTTAATGCCAAGCTCAGGAGCGCGTTAAGTGGATTTCGCAGTAATCCCAACCTAAATCTCATAGAAGTTGATGCATTTGGCTTTTTGCAGTCTATCGTTGCCTCACCTAGCAGCTTCGGGCTGAAGAATATTCAAGATCCTTGTGTGGATTTGACCGGCGTCTGTTCTAATCCAAATGAATACTTGTTCTACGATGGCATCCATCCCACTGCTACTTTCCATATGCAGTTTGCTAAGTTTGTCAGGGGACAAATCACTGGCATTCCCGATCGGGCACAAATTACCAGTGATTCAGTCTCTTTTGTACATGCAAACAATTCCACTCCAATTCCTGACCCTTCTAAATTACCAGGAGTAATTGCGTCTGGATTGTTATTGGGTGGAAGTATTTTTCTAAGACATAAATCGAATAAGAATAATAAGCCAGCACTGACATCTAAAAGTCCAAAACACGAACAGCAGAGCATTTTGCGCTGAAGTGTCACTTCTTAATGTGTTGCAATTGCTGGGAAAACTCGCCGCGATCGCGATTGGTTGTTAGATGTGAGAAAAGCGATCGCACGGTTCTTTAATTCTTCTGTGAGAAGGATAGATACTACCAGCGCAAGAGGTTGAATTGTTCCATATCAACCGTGTCGCGGCTGCGATAGATCGACAGCACGATCGCTAGACCCACAGCAGCTTCGGCAGCGGCGACTGTAATTACAAACACAGCAAACACCTGACCGCGAATGTTGGCAGAGTCAAGGAAGTTTGAGAAGGCTAGTAGATTGATGTTTACGGCATTTAGCATCAGTTCGATAGACATCAACACGCGCACCGCATTGCGGCTAGTAATTAGCCCATAGATGCCAATACAAAATAAGGCGGCGGCTACAATCAAAAACGGTTCTAAAGACATGGTTATTCGTTGTCGGTTATCAGTTATTAGTTATTACTTCAAGAGCTAAAAGCCATTGGCTTTTAGCTCTCAGCTTTTAGGCTATTTGTCAGAACTAGAAGCAGCCAGTTGTTCCTTAGGTCTTTCTAGCAATTCTAAAGAATCATCGGTGATGGATTCGCCCGATGTAATTGGATCGGGAACCAGTTCGCGACGGGCAAGCACGATCGCACCAATCAGGGCAACGAGCAAGAGCACCGAAGCCAACTCAAAGGGTAAAAGATAATCGCTAAAGAAATGTTGAGCCAAAAGCACAATCGTAGAAGGAAGTGCGGCAATCTCTGCGGTAACTGCCCAGTTGGTTGAAGTTACAGTTACAGTCAGTAATGCAAATAAAGCCAAACAGACTACGGCGGTAATCGCACTGCGCAAAAAGCCCAGTTTAACTTCGGCATAGTCCTGCTTTTTGTTAACCAGCATGATCGCAAACAAAATCAAGACGTTGACCGCACCGACATAGATCAGCACTTGGGCTGCCGCGACAAAATCAGCATTCAGCAGAATATAGAGACCTGCAACGCTAATGAAACATCCACCCAGTAAAAAGGCGGCATAAACAATATTGGGTAACAGTACAACGCCCACTGCGGATGCTGTCAGCATTGCCGATAGCACGACGAGAGAGACTGTTTGTACACCTTCAGCAAGATTCATAAAACTTCTCCTCTCTATTTACTCAGACGGAATGGACTCTTCATCCAGAATTTCTTCGGGGCGCTTACCAGCTCTACGGGCAGTATGAGGGACTTCATGTCCTTCCATTACGCCTTTAGGTAAGTAAGCCAATTCTCGGATCGGTGTCACCATAGGATCTTCAGTAACTTTTGTCGGCATTCTGCCTAGGGCAACACTGTCAAAGTTAAGTTCGTGGCGATCGTAGGTGGCGAGGTCATATTCCTCTGTCATAGAGAGGGCATTGGTGGGGCAATATTCCACGCAATTTCCGCAAAAAATACAAACCCCAAAGTCGATACTGTAGCTCTTTAGCTCTTTCTTTTTCATCGCTGTGTTGAACTCCCAGTCAACCACAGGTAGGTTGATCGGGCAAACCCGCACGCAGACTTCACAGGAAATACATTTGTCAAACTCAAAGTGAATGCGTCCGCGAAAACGCTCGGCTGGGATCAGCTTTTCGTAGGGATACTGTACGGTGATGGGTCGGCGGCGCATATGATCGAAGGTGACAGACATGCCTTGACCGATATACTTGGCTGACTGGACGACTTCCTTAGCGTAATCGCCCACTTGATTGAGGAACTTCAGCATAGTGATTTATTTAGGTTTGACTTTAGGTTCTAATCGGTTAGAAATCTACAAGTAAAAAGGGAGTCCATCTCATCTTGTTGTGATGGATTGAGCGATTAACCACCAAAAGCAGCAGGTAAAGCCAGTTTGAGTGCGGCGGTTAGCAAAAGGTTGACCAAACCGACGGGGAGTAAAAATTTCCAGCCGAGATCGAGGAGTTGGTCAATCCGCACGCGTGGAACTGTCCAACGCAATAGAATCGCAAAGAAGACAAAGAAGTATGTCTTAATCAGCGTAACTGATATGCCTAAGGTGGCTGTGATTATCTGCCACCAAGCTGTATCTTTGCTAATGCCGAGAAACTCTCCCACCTTATCAATGGGGAAGGGCAATTCCCAGCCACCAAAGTATAAAACCGTGACCAGTAGTCCTGCCAGTAAGAGGTTGGCATAGGAACCACCATAGAACAGGGCAAATCGCATACCTGTATATTCGGTTTGATAGCCTGCGACGAGTTCTTCTTCGGCTTCAGGTAAGTCAAAGGGAAGGCGTTCGCATTCTGCCAAGGCAGCAATCATAAAAATCACAAAGCCGATCGGTTGCCGCCAGATATTCCAAGTGACAATGCCGTAATCCGCTTGCTGGTTGACAATGTCAATGGTGCTGAGTCCATTAGACATCATGGCAACGGCAAGTGCTGCCAATGCTAGCGGAATTTCGTAACTAATTGACTGGGCGGCAGCGCGTAAGCCTCCCAAGAGCGAGTATTTATTATTGGAAGAGTAGCCCGCCATCAGCAATCCGATCGGTGCAAGGCTAGAAATCGCAATAATAAAGAAGATTCCCGTTGCGAGGTTTGAGATCAGAATGTTTTGTCCGAAAGGCACAACCAAGAAACAAAGGAAGATCGAGATAAACACGATCGCTGGACCTAAGGTAAACAAAATCGGGTCGGCCTTGGCAGGTCGAGTCCCTTGCTTGATCACCAGTTTTGCCACGTCAGCGATCGGAATCAGGATGCCAAAAGGCCCTGCAAATTCCGGCCCAATTCTCTGTTGTGCGGCGGCTGAGATTTTCCGTTCTAACCAGGTGCAGACCAATGCCCCAACGGTTACGCCTAACACCATGACAATCATTGGTATTGGCATCCAAACTGCTTTAGCCACCCCTGGAGTCAAACCCAGACCAACTAAAACATCCACAAAAGATTGCTGTAGGTCAATTCCCGTACTCACTAGCGATCTACCTCACCCATAATGATATCGACACTGCCCAAAATTGCCATAATGTCCGCAATTTTCATTCCTCTAACCAACTGAGGCAAAATTTGCAAGTTGATAAATCCTGGTGGACGAATTTTCCAGCGCCAAGGAAATACACTATCTTCCCCAATTACATAAACGCCCAGCTCACCCTTGGGAGCCTCTACCCGCACGTAATGTTCGGCGGCAGGAAGCTTAAACGTAGGCGAAGGCTTTTTACTGATGAACTGATAGTCCATAGAGTTCCATTCACTCTTAGGCCCAGCCAGTACCCTTTGGGCTTCTAGATTTTCATAGGAGCCACCTGGGATCTGTTTGAGGCACTGTAAGACCATCTTGGCGGATTCTCGCATTTCGCGCACGCGCACATAGTAGCGGGCAAGGCAGTCACCGCCTGTATCCCACTGCACTTCCCAATCTAGCTCGTGGTAAAGCTCGTAGCGATCGATCTTGCGCAGATCCCAGTTTACGCCTGAGCCACGCAGCATTGGACCTGAGAGCCCCCAGTTGATCGCTTCATCGCGACCAATGGTGCCTAGCCCTTCTACCCTGCGGCGAAAAATCGGGTTGTTGGTAATTAGTTTTTCGTATTCGTCGATTTTTGGCACGAGGTACTTGCAGAAGTCTTCGCATTTTTCTGCCCAGCCATAGGGGAGGTCAGCGGCAACACCGCCAACGCGGAAATAATTGTGCATCATCCGCATTCCTGTCGCTGCCTCGAACAGGTCGTAAATCATCTCCCGTTCGCGAAACACGTAAAAGAAGGGGGTTTGAGCGCCAATGTCTGCCACAAAGGTACCCAGCCAGAGCAAGTGAGACGCAATCCGACTCAACTCCAGCATGATCATGCGGATGTAACTAGCCCGTCTCGGTACGGGGACGTTGGCAAGTTGTTCGGGGGCATTAACCGTAATCGCCTCCGTAAACATGGTGGCGAGATAGTCCCACCGCGTTACATAGGGTAAATATTGAATTATTGTGCGATTTTCGGCAATTTTTTCCATTGACCGATGCAGATAGCCCAAAACGGGTTCGCAATCGACCACATTTTCACCGTCTAGCGTCACGATCAGCCTTAATACACCGTGCATGGATGGGTGATGAGGCCCCATATTGATTACCATGCGTTCGGCTTTTGTTTCGATCATCACCATGATTTGCGATCGCCTCTTAACTCTTGCCTAAAGTTACCTAACACTGCTGTTATATAAAGATGTTTTCTAAAGCTAATGCCTTACGGCTGTTCGCACTTGTATCTATTGATACTTGATATTGCTTAACAGTTTTTAGTATATCCTCATGTGGCAAATGTAACACCAGAGGAGTGTTACACAAGTGCGTTTTATCGCGATGGATTTTCTTATGCTTGACATAAGTTGCATTCAATATCCGCAGCTTTAATCTCAAGAATACTGAAAACAATCACCCCTCTATTGATTATGATTTGAGTACGCAACGTAATCAAAACTGGAGATTAAATACAAATGGGTGAAATGTTTAACGCCGCTATCCTACCAATCGTTCTAACTTTGGTGGGAATTAGCTTGGGCTACTTTTTATTAAAGTTGCAAGGCGCAAAATAGTAGTTTGTTTCGTAACGGCTAAGGGGTTAGGTTTATATCCGTTAGCCGTTACCCAGAGAGGATTTAGCAAACCTGATAACTGACGACTGACAACCAAAAAGCTAAGAGAAATAAATATTGACCGATCCTAGTTTTCATCACGTCCCCGTTTTGGCAGATACCCTGATTGATGCGCTGCAAATTTCAGATCGTGGGTACTACCTCGACTGTACCGTAGGGGGCGGGGGGCATAGCGAAAGAATTCTTTTAGCAGCTCAAGATGTACGTTTGGTCGCGATCGATCAAGATGCGATCGCTTTACAAGCCGCCCAAACCAGACTCGCACACTTTGGGAACCAAGTAGAATTTTGGCATGGAAATTTCAGTACCTATCAACCCTCAGAACTGGGGCAATTTGACGGCATGATTGCGGACTTGGGCGTGAGTTCGGCGCAGCTCGATCGACCAGAGAGGGGGTTTAGCTTTCGAGAGTCGGGCGACTTAGATATGCGCATGGATCGACGCCAAGCGTTAACTGCTGCCGATATTGTCAATACCTATGCCGAGAAAACCCTCGCCGATATTTTCTTTACCCTAGGCGAAGAGCGGTTATCTAGACGAATTGCCCGCAATATTGTGGAGCAACGCCCGTTTCAAACCACGACGCAACTTGCCGATGCGATCGCCCGTTGCGTGCCAGGTAGTTATCGCCATGGCAGAATTCATCCTGCTACCCGCGTGTTTCAAGCATTGCGGATTGAGGTAAATCAAGAGCTTAAGGTGCTTGAGACTTGGTTGCAGCGATCGGTGGACTGGTTAAAACCCAATGGCAAAATTGCCGTGATTAGCTTTCATAGCCTCGAAGATCGGATCGTCAAGCAGACGTTTCGCCAAGACGAACGGTTACAAATTATTACGAAGAAACCCCTGATCGCGACAGACGAGGAAATTCGCCAAAACCCGCGATCGCGATCGGCAAAACTGCGATTAGCAGAAAGGGTTAAAATCTAGGAGGAAAGTCGGTTGTCGGCGATAAAAATGGAGAAACCAGATTTGAAAGGTCAAATATTTTCCAATCGATCTTTGAAAGCTTTGGGTATTCTCACCGCGATCGCGCTCACAAGTTGTGCTTCATCCTTACCAAATCAAACCTCTGCTCCTGTTAATATTGCAGCCCAGACTGGAACAACCCCCAACGCGAATCCAGAGTTGACGGCAAAGGATGCAATCCCCCGTCCGCAACTGATTAAATCTGCTGAAATTTCTTTGCAAGTTAAATCGATTGAAGAAAGTACAAAAGCAGTCACAGAAATTGTCAAACAACAACAGGGAGACATTCTAGAGCTACATGACTTTCGCTCTGGTGCATCTGGCATTGCTCAGTCAGTTTCCTTTAAACTCAGAATTCCTCAAGAGAGACTCGATATAGTCATTGACGCGCTGTCTCAGTTAGGAATCGTAAAAGGGCGATCGCTGAAAGCAGAGGATGTATCGAATCAATTAGTGGATTTGCAAGCGCGTCTCAAAAATTTGCGTCAAACTGAAACACAGTTACAGGAAATTTTGAAGCAAACTGGCTCAGTGGCTGATGTGCTAAAAGTTACGCAAGAACTCAGCCGCGTGCGGGAATCTATTGAGCAAATTGACGCTCATTTGACAAATTTAAAAAATCAAGTTGCTTATTCAACGGTACAAGTTAGTCTCTCAGCCGCGATCTCTGCGATTCCACCTCAATCTGACCTAGGTACGCAATTACAAAACACTTGGAATAGTGCCACCCACTCACTGGCAGTTATGAGCATTGGCTTATTGAAGCTCTTAATCTGGTTGCTTGTATATTGTCCGTATTGGCTTGTTCCCTTAGCAATCTTTTTGTTTTTACGCCGCCGTCGCCGTCAACTGGCACAGGTGCAAAAACAATTGCAAAAATCTGATTCTGACGAGATCTCAGACTAAGCGACAACCGTTGGCAGCAAGATCTAGCAGGTTAAAGTAGGCAATCGCGATCGTATTTTCCATAGATTGCACATGGGGCAAAACTAGCACATCAAGCCTGACTCACTGCGATCGCGGATGGACTAGCAAGTGCAAAGCATGAATTGCAAAAAGTTAAGCTCAGAATACTGGGTATCCTGAGCTTATTTTTTCAGAAACATTATTTATCAGCTTTTGGGTAATCAACTAGATTAACAGCCACGCTTATGAGTTTTAGCAAAAGATTTAGCTGGAGATCTAAATCTCAAATCCGAACTCAAAGCTTAATTTAAGCCAACTTGCTTCATTTCTTGTTCTAGCAAACCAATCAACTGAGTATCGTTATTTGCTCTAGCTACTTCCATACGACGTTGCAAAGATGCGGCAATGCTTGCTTTATGGTTAGCACTTGCTTCGATTTTTCTTTCATTTTTAATCATGACGAACTTTCCCCTTTATCAAAGTAATTTGTGGACTACAAAATTAAATATAGCACAACCGTAGCTTATGCTACAAAATTATTTTTAAATTTATATTAAGAACTCAGTCTTTAATAGCTCCAAATCTAGAAAAATCTTGTCGAAATGCCCGAAATGCAAGTCTGAGAAAGGGTTTGTACGAACTTAAGAGAAAATCTTGCGATCGCAAACTAACCACAACAAATCTAACTGTTTTATTTATTTGCAACCCAGAGCGCACTCTTAAGTTATCGGACTATAACATTTGAGATGTGAAATTTGTGGAGATCGTAACAATTTAAAAAATATTTCAAGATATGCGTATGATCTGAGCCAGTAAAGCAAAACTACCAATGATCACACTGGTTACAGGCGCAACCCGATCGGGCAAGAGTGAATGGGCAGAGTTGTTAGCACAGCGATCGCAAAAATCGATCGTCTATATTGCTACCGCCAGCAGTAAGGTGGATGACCTTGAATGGCAAAATCGGCTTGATGACCATCGCGACCGCCGTCCCTATGACTGGCAAACTTGGGAAGTTCCCATTGCACTGGCAGCAGCTTTAGAGTCGGCGGAGGCAAGTAGCTATGTCTTGGTTGATGCCTTGGGCACATGGCTCGCCAATGTTTTAGAGCAAGACCAAACAACTTGGCAAAAAACCGAGCAGGCGTTAATTGCCGCGATCGTAGCTTGTGAGGCAGATATCACGCTCGTATCTGAAGAAGTGGGATGGGGCGTCGTTCCTGCCTACGAACTGGGGCGGAGGTTTCGCGATCGCCTCGGTAGTCTGAGCCGCAAAATTGGTGCGATCGCGGATGTTGTGTACCTAGTTACAGGTGGCTATGCTGTGGACTTAACCCAGATTGGCGAGCGACTGCCTCCTGCCAATCGGCAGTTTTCTAAGTGATTCTGGCAGACCACATCCTTGGTATTTTTACAGTTGTAAGACAGGATTCAAACAAGATTAGAATAAAAGATTAAACACAACCTAAAATTGGCAACTATGACCAACAAAATCAACATTATCCCTACCGAGCAACCTCCCAGCCCTTTAAAAAATCTCACAGGTGCAGCAATCTCTGGGGTTTTATCGGTAGGATTGTATTTTTTCACGCTAACGGTGGCGCAAAAGTTAGCTAATAGTCCACACAACACTGAGACACTGGCAGCACGCGTTGCTGCGCTTGTGCGGACAATGCTTTTAGGGCTCGGTTCAGGCGCAACTATGATCTTTGCTGTAATTGCTCTAGGGCTAGTGTTGCTTACGATTCAGCAGGGGATTCAACTGATAATTGCAAAATTCGGCAAACAGACTGCCCCCCATGTCACCAAGAACTAAGAATGCTGTTTTAGGCGATACCCTACACCGTGAATTGTTTCAATAAAGTCCGCAGGTGCAGACGCATCCTTTAACTTAGAGCGCAAACTCTTGATTGTGGCATTGATCGTCTCTTCTTTAGGCGGTTTGTGAGGCGACCAAACCTTTTCAACCAAGAGGCTACGTCTGACCACCTGCCGACCATGGCGCAACAGCAATTCTAAAATGCCCTGTTCTTTCACGGTCAGGTGTACGGGTTGATCTTTATAAGTAACCTCATAGGCATCAATATCAAGCAGCAGATCGCCCCATTTTAGAGATGGTGTCGTAGATGGAGGCTTCGATCGCCGCAATAATGCCCGAATTCTAGCCAAAAGCTCTAAAATCTGGATGGGCTTGACCACATAGTCATCAGCGCCTGCGTCTAGACCCGTAATTTGCTCTGAACTGGAGCTAAGCGCAGTAATCATCAAGATGGGAAGGTCAAAATTATGAGAACGCAGACGGCGACATAATCTTACGCCATCAAGCTTGGGCAGCATCACATCAAGCAACATGATGTCGTAGTCCGTAGATTGGACTTTTTCCCAAGCAACTTCGCCATCTTCGGCAATATCAACTTTATAGTTATAATCCTCAAGGCTTTCTGCTAATGTCTCAGCAAGGGTTACATCATCTTCTACAAGAAGCATTCTCATGGCACTAGGCGATCGTACGGGTAATTAAAGTGTATTTGATTGAATCAACCAACTAAATCGAAACGTTGTTAATCTAGTTGTTAATTATGTTATTGATTGTGACAGAGGGACAAACTAAATATTAACGAAAGATTAATTGGATTAATTTTACCCTTGCTGAATAGTGAAAGTTCTCTGCACAAACAGCTCGAAACAAACCGCAATAAATCTTCAAACCTAGTCTTGAATAATATCGCTAAATCCTATTAATGATGAGACATCAGAGTAATTATTTTTAGGCAAAAGAAAAACAACTACATTTTGAATCATGCTACTTTCAGATCTACCTCCAAATGTTTTACCTACATCTAATCAACATTCCTCACATACAAGGCTAACAGATCTAAGATCGCTACTTCACGAACGTGAATTAGACGGCTACTTTATTCCTTCTGCCGATGAGCATTTAAATGAATATTTACCAGAGGCAAAACAACGGCGGCAATGGGCTAGCAGCTTTACAGGCTCTGCGGGCGACTTTTTGGTCAGTCAAGATACAGCATGGTTGTTTGTAGACTCACGCTATCACGAACAGGCCGAGCTACAGGTCGATCCAAATTTTATCAAGATTTCTAAACTTGGCTTAGAAGGACATAAAACCACTGTAGAAATTTTAGAGGAATTCGGCGATCGGGCTTTAAAGCAACAAACTAGCTTTCGTCTGGGGTTTGACCCTTTCACCCTCACGGTGGATCAATTTCGGCAACTGAAACATCACCTAGAGGCTGCAGGCGTGGATCTCGTACCCACCAAGATCAACCTGATTGACCAACTCCGCGCTCAAAGCCCTTGGCATGAGATAGATCCTGTGCCTACTTATGGTAACTCGCTTGTATTTCCACTGTCTGACGCACTCACAGGCGAAACCGTCAACAAAAAATTAGAAAGGGTGCGGGAGTCGATGCAAAAGAGCAGGACAGCCATCTTACCTGTGACCAAACTCGATCAGATTGCTTGGTTGTTCAATCTACGCGGACAGGATGTGGACTGCAATCCCGTATTTATTGCCTATGCAATTGTAACTACATCGGAAACCTACCTATTTACAAACCAAGCACGCATTAATGAAGCGGTAAAGCGATCGCTGACCGAACAGGTAACCATCCTAGACTACGAGCAATATCTCCCGACCCTAGAGCGTCTGGTTGCTACTGTATCGTCAAATCGGGTTTTGGTAGCTACCGCCCAAACTACCTTGGGCACATACCTAAAGCTTAAAGAACACAAAGCCAAAATTGTCGAAACGAAAAATCCGATTGAGGTATTTAAGGCTCTGAAAAATACGGTTGAAATTGAGCAGATGCAACAGGCAAATCTCAAGGCTAGCCGAGCCAAAACCCTTACCCTCAAGTGGATCTCCGAGCAATTTACCACAGAAAATCCCATCACTGAGCTAGATGTTGTGGGAACGATCGAGGGCTTTTATCACCAAACCGAAGGCTTTCAAGAGTTGAGCTTTCCGACAATCGCCGCAACTGGGGCAAATAGCTCGATCGTCCATTACAGCACCCCTAGCCATGCCCACCAACTTAAATCAGGCGATCTCTTCTTACTAGATTCAGGCTCGCAGTTTCTGGCTGGTACGACGGATGATACTCGCACGATCGCGATTGGCGAACCGACAGTCGAGCAAATTGAACGCTATACCGAAGTCTTGCGATCGCATATCAACTGCGCCATGCAGCGCTTTCCCAAGGGCACAACGGGCAGTCAAATTGATGGGATTGCCCGTTCGTCGCTCTGGTCAAAAGGGCTTGATTTTGGGCATGGCACTGGGCATGGGGTTGGTGTCTTTCTGAATGTGCATGAAGGCCCTAACGGGATTAGCAAGCGCGTCCAAACCGAGTTAGAAGCAGGGATGGTAACAAGTATCGAACCTGGCTTTTACCAATCAGGTTGGGGGGGCATCAGAATTGAGAACTTGTATGTGGTTAGAGAAATTCCTAAATCTGAGAATTCAGTAGAAGGATCACCAGAGAATTCTCAAAAAGACGCGCAAACAGATGCCAAAAAGAAGGTTGAGACTCCACCATGGTTCGAGTTTGAATCGCTTACCTACATTCCATTTGACAAGCGCTTGATCGATCGCGATCGCCTCGACACCAAACAACAGGAATGGCTGGATCGCTATCATGAGGCAGTAATTGCAAAACTCTCGCCCATGTTGGATGCCGAGCAAATGGCATGGCTAGAAACAGCCTGTCGATTTTAATGCCCCTGTTCGATGTAGGATTACTTTCGTTTGTGCCAGTAATTTAGTGTTTTGCTTGTGATGGGCGATCGCGTCAAATGTAAAGCAATTGATTCGCAATTTCATCGGCGGTCAAAGTATCGAGGAGCATGGCAACTCTTTCGGCGATTTCATAGGGATTTCTTCGTTTAGCGATTATGATTCCTGCGTGTGTCTGGTTATTCAAGACATAACTCGTATGTAGTTTCTCAAAATCCAGTCGATTGTGGGTCAGCATACAACGCCCTATTGATGCTGCGAAAGCTAGTTGTTGGGGATCGAGTTCGCCTAAAGTTTTCTGCTGTCTTGCTGTAGTTGCGTCTAATCCTCTAGCGATGAGTAAGGTAGCAACTAGAACATCCACATCTTCATCAATGTAAATTTGGGCAAAAATAGTCATTTTTGATTTAATCTAGCTTTGATGACTGGATGAACTAACTCATCAGGAATGTGGTTGTGTTCTATGTATTCATTGATTTCTGCTTGATTGTCTAGGTAGAAGCTAAGGGCATCAAAGATTTGCGCGAGATTGAGATGCGGTAAATGTAATGGAATTTCTTCTGGTCTAACTCCTAAGCGCCAGTTTTCGACAATGGCTCTGACTGGTGTTCTTGTTCCATCGATAATTGGCTCGCCTGAGAGAATTTCAGGGTTACGAGTGACATGGCGGGAGATAGTTGTAATTTTCATGATGATTCACTAAGCAGCTAGGTATTAAAAAACTGAAGATATGGAGATATTTAGATCCCCAACTTTTTCTTTGAGGATTTATCAAGATATGAAGTCTCAAGTATTACGATGCCTTTGCTGTCTGAATGCTGCATTTTTTGCTTATTTAGTTATAGGACAGATCTAGCGATTGAACGGCTCAACGATCGCCTTAACGCCAGACTGAGATAGCTTTTGCACTTGCGCATCAGCATCTTTGCGATCGCTATAAGCCCCTACTTGAATCTGCGATCGGCTTGGGTTTAAAAAAGCATCAGGCACGATCGCGCGAACGCGTTCGGCAATTAAAGGTGAAGTCAGTGGAACCACAACTCGAAACTGAATTGGCTTTCCCGTGCGAGGATCCATCGCTACTCTTGGGGCTACTGGTGTAGGTGTATAAACATTCGTCGAACCTGTTGTCGAGCGTACAGGTGAAAAATCTCGTTCAATCAAAATTGATGTGGGGGCTGTAGAAGTTGCTATGGAAGGAACTGTTGTCGATCGCACAGGATTGCCTGTCGAAGGTGTTGTCGAAGGTTCCACAGGCACAATCGGCGACTGCGTGGTCTGAGGTGGCTCAGTTGGGAGCACCACCACAGGCAGAGGATCTTGAGATGGCACAACGGCAGGATTTATTCTTGGGCTGACTGGTGCGATTGATGTGCGAGGAGTAATCGATGGTATACGAGGCGGTTCTACAATCCTTTCTGGCAGAATCACAGGTGAAGTTGAAGCGTAAATATTTAACGCCCCGTTGACACGGCTGGGGTTAATTTGGTTTCCTGCTGCGATCAAAGCAATATCTGAAGCGTTATTAATGTCTTTTTCGCGGTTATCCCGAAAAACATTTTTGCCGGGATTGGAGGTAATGCCCAAATCTGGCCCAGTTTGCCCATTCGAGCCTCTTAATACCACCAAACCATTGCGATTGTTATTGGCAATTAAATTGCCTCGCAGTGTGGGTTGGGCATCATTGGAAATCACGATGCCATCGACATTGTTAATGATGCGATTGTCGATCAGAACCACTTGCGATCGCTGTCCAATCGACAGTCCAAACCCAGTATTGTCAAAGGTATTACCCGTGATTTCGCCCGTGCTCAACCCTACTGCCGAGATCCCACTACCTGTATTGCGGGTAAACAGATTATTGGCGATCGCCGCATTCGCACTTCCTGTGAGAAACACGCCATCATGGGTGTTGCTGGTAAATGTGTTATCCGCGATCGTGACATTTTTACTAGACTCCACCCACAAACCATAACCACGGGGATTGGTATTACTTAAGGTAATCCCTTCAACCTGTGCTTGACTTCCTACAGCGATCGCTACATTTTGGCTGGCAAATGTGGGACTGACAAACCTACCGCCACCTCGAATGATAATTCCTGCACCTTTATTACTCGGATCGCCGCGTAAGATTACACCCGTAGGGATTTTTAGCGGAAACACTTCTCCCGAAGCTGCGCTGTAAGTGCCGTTGGCAAGCTGAATCACCGTGCCTGGTGGCAGAGAGCTATTTAATGCAGCCGTAATTGTACGGAAAGGGGCAGCTTGCGAACCATCACCAGAGGAATCGGCACTAGGGGATACATAGATCGTATTGTTTGCCTGAGCAATTTGTAGCGTGGACTCAGGTGGCTGGAACTGTTGGCGTAAGCGATCGACAGACAAATTCAGTCCTGTTGTATTAGCTGCTAAAACATCAGTAGCCAATATGCTTTGCTGCGTACCTAATGCTAAAACAAGTAAGACGCCAGTACAATTTCTCAGCTTAGACATAAAATTTAATCCCTTCAAAGATGCTGCATTTTAGTTAGGTTTATCGCACTATCGACATCACATAGATCGGAACGCTAACCAATTTTTACCAGTTAGACCAAGATTACTCTAAGCAAATATCAAACCATAGATCAGAGCCTACAATTATCAGCAACCAGCCAATGTTGACGCGACAGTAGTTGTTCTGACCTACCTAGCCCTAACTTTGTTTCGTCATTCGTAACATCTTACTGAATCTAAAACCGCTGAAATCAAAAAAACAATGCCCTGAAAAAGTTTGATAGAGTCAGGGGGTAAAGCTTATGAAGGGCTTGTGTCAAGTATTTGAGTGCTTAAAAATTAGGCTATTTAGCCGATGTTTGAAAATTGCTTTGATGACAGGCTAGGTATTAGCAACATAGATGTTTCGTTAAGCCCATCTAAAGCGAGGTTAAGATTTCCAGATCGCAACCTCGCTATTTATTTTGCCTGTTTTTTTAACTTTGCTGTATAACCAGACTTGTTTAGAGCGAGATCCTAAATCTGCCACTAAAACAAGAATCAGATATTAGCACAATCTTTTTGCAAATCATAAAAAATGCAAGCGAAAAATCCTGAGCAAAAGCGTAGCTATAAAAAGTGCTAGATTCCCAGTGCTGTCAAAATATCTTTGGCGTGGGTCTCTGTTTGCACAGAAGTATAAACTTGGACAATCACACCCGCGCCATCAATCACATAGGTAACCCGACTAGCAACAGGTTGGTTATATTCTGCCCGTTGGACATCATAGGCTTTGATGATTGTGCCATCAACATCAGCAAGTAAAGGGAATGGCAGGTTAAATTTTTGCGTGAACTGTTGATGGGAAGTTTCATCATCTGCACTCACACCTAGCACAACAATATCTTTGCCTTTGTATTCAGCGTAAGAATCGCGAAAGCTGCAAGCTTCTTTGGTACAGCCCGGTGTATCGTCTTTGGGATAAAAATAAAGCACCACAGACTTTCCTGAAAAGTCAGAGAGTGAAATGATATTACCGTTCGTATCTTTTGTTGTAAAACCTGGAGCCTTATTGCCAACTGCAAGAGCCATAATCGTTTTTCCTGATCGTAAATGTAGTGATTCTATCTGTAGCAATCTTAACTGTTTGTTAAAATCTTTAATATCTTTGGTGAGATCGGTATCAATCCTAACAAAGCGTACTATAGCAGTCTTAAGCTAGTGGTATAGGTATGTGTAGTCTTATTGGCTTCAGCCCGTGCAGTAATAAGATGCCTGCTCTAAATTATTTTACCAATCACCTTGAATAACGAAATGACTGAAACTTTGAATCGCCAAGAAAGCTGTTTTCTGGTTGGGACAAATATGGCGTGGAACATTTGTCATCAATACTATGTCTATCTGCAATTATGTTGGTGATATCTCTTTTTTGTGAAACAGCTTGTAGCTAATAGTTCTAGACCCTGTAAATTAGTTTAGAGTGAGAGATCTCTCCTTCACACCTCAGATAGAGACTAAACAGGCATTATGTTTTTAGGATTATTATCTAGGCATATTGGAATACCCATTAGCTTGAGCAACGTTAAACAGTTTCTTAGTCCTGAACTTTGCAATTACCGTAATGAAAATTCCTCTATTAAGAAATAATGTTGTCAGCCTCTTTCTGACTTTACTAGTTTCAAGTTCGATCTTGAGCTGTGGTTTGCTGGAGGCAAGAAATGAAGAGCCTAGGCAAATATTTTTCCAAGGTTTAAATCGTAGTTATCTCCTATATACTCCTCCTTCATACAATCCCAAAAAACCAATGCCAGTAGTGCTAGGTTTTCACGGTGGAACCACTACTGCTCAAAAATTTTCACAAACCACCAAGTTTAATCAACTTGCTGCACAAGAAGGTTTTATCGTTGTTTATCCTCTAGGAATAGATAAGTATTGGAATGACGGACGTGATGTTGCTGGGTTACCTAAGCAAGATGATGTTGCTTTCGTCTCAGCAGTGATAGATGACATCAAAAAGATTAGAAATATCGATAGTCGCAGAATTTACGCCACAGGTATTTCCAATGGTGGTTTTTTCACTCAAAGGCTAGCTTGTGAACTTTCAGATAAAATAGCGGCTTTTGCCTCAGTGTCATCAACACTTGCACAGCCCATGTCAACAAGGTGTAATCCACGCAACCCAGTTTCCATACTTCTAATTAATAGCCCTGATGATAAGTTTGTACCTTGGCAGGGGGGGAGAGGAACCAGAGGACTTGGAGGTTACATTCTTTCAGTACCCGATACGGTCAAGTTTTGGCAACAAAGAAATAGTTGTTCTTCGCAGCCAGATGTTCAAAGTAATATTCAAAGTGTTGACAAAAACCAAAAAAATGATGGTACAAGTATTCAAATCTCCCGCTATACTCAATGTAGAAGTGGTTCAGAAGTTATCTTGACAACCATTTATGGAGGTGGGCATGCTTGGCCTAATGGTTTAGGGCAACCTCAATGGCTTGTGGGAAGGACTAGCCAAAAGATTGATGGAAGTTCTTACGTTTGGAATTTTTTCAAGCGCCATGCTTTACCCTGAACAAATATAAGTTCCTAGTTAATAATCTAAATCATTCAGTGGCTAAACTCATTCTTGATGATGTAACTTTGCACTATCAGCAGCTAGGGCAAGGCGAAGATTTAATTTTAGTGCATGGTTTGGGAACCAACCTAGCTTTTTGGTATTTAGGAATTGCGTCAGAACTCTCAAAACATTACAGAGTTCTGACCTACGATCTTAGAGGTCATGGAGATAGTAGTATGCCTGCCTCAGGTTTTACTTTAGAGAGGATGGCTCAAGATCTACAAGCTCTGTTAGACCATCTAGATATACGTCGCCCTCACATAGTCGGACATAGTTTTGGTGCAAGGGTCGCCCTCCACTATACTTTATCTAACCCTCACAAGGTAACTACCTTAACGATCGCTGATACGTTATTGAAATGTTTACAGCTTCCTCCCAAGCTAAAAGATTGGTTCTACTGGGATACTTGGAAGCAGCAACTTCAACAACATAGTGACGCGCTTCCTAACGATGACGAGATCGTAGACTTTCGACTGTTAACCTGCCTCAATCAAATTTCAAGTGGGGTAACTCAGGGCGACTTATCCCGTTCCCCTCGTAGTCCATCTCTAAAGCGTCGAGATATGGGAAGAAAAGGAGCATCTCGTTGGGAAAAATTGCTTACTACTACAACCGCAAATCAGGAACTCGACGATCAGGGAAAAATCACTGTTCAAGAGATTCAAAGTCTTAAAGTTCCTACACTTGCTATATATGGGGAATATTCTCACTGTCTTCCCTCTTGTTTTCAACTTCAAGAATTACTCGAGAACTGTCAAGTATTTATTGTTCCAGAAGTGGGGCATTTTCATCCAGCGATCAAACCAGCATTATTTGTACAAACTCTCCAAGATTTTTTGGACTCCCATCTAAATCAAATAAAGCCATAAGTGCTAACTGATTTTAGTTTGCATTACAAAGTTCCTCAATAGCTTCAATCATCATCTGCCAAACCATCTCTACTTCTGACTCGTTAAAAAATTCTGGTACATAGGGATAAGTTAGGGATAACTCTCGATTAAATGAATAAAGTAGCAAACTAGGAACGGGAAATCCAGCAATAGTTGTTTTAAAATCAGCTTTGAGAAAATTGAAGTTTTGCAAGTTTTTGAAAAAACTATTTATGTTACCCATGTAGCTAAGACGCAAGATCCTCGATATCTTTTTTTGCATCATTTCACTTCTAAATTTCAAAAACAAGCTCCAGTCATCTTGGGTCAAAGAATTCCCCAATTGAGATCTCAGTAAAATCGGCTCTAGGCTCAGTCTAGGCATTTTTTTTAGCGCGTTATCCTTTTGAAGGTTGATTACTTTTAACAACGCGCATAAATTTTCAGACATCTCTTTTTCAATCTTGAGTTCAATAACCATAGGTAGATAAATATCTTGAACCGCAGATTTCCAGACTGTTTTTGAAAAGAAAGAACGCAGATCGAAAGCCATCCCTAATACCACAAACTGAACCTCTTCGCCTGCAATTCTAGCCAGTTTAAGCTGAAGTTGGACGTATAAAGCCGAGACTAAATCGTTAATTGAATAAGGAAGTCCAGAATCGGTTTGATAGAGGGGATTTTTGCGTAAAGCTTTGAGTTTAGAGACTTGCTCCTGAGGAAATGTATAGTGCAGAGTTTTAATGAGAGAAGAAAAACCATCTGTTATATGTTGAGATTCTGAAATCAATGGGCGAGGGAAAGGAATTAATGTTAGCGCTTGTTTTTGTGGCGACTGTTTGTGTTGCAAATCACCTGCAAAATTAGGCCAATCTCGCTCATCACCATATCGATCGCGATTAGGAAGGTTTTGAAATTCCAAGTCAGCATTTAGCAATCGCTCCGCACTCTCTTTTTTCTTGGAATCAACTGAATACCCAAAAAGCTCTTCCCAGTCCCCTGGAAAATATTGGAGAGGCTCAAATACAGGCGTTTTCCCTGCTTCTAATTGACTATAAAAATCAAGCAGATCTCGCACGCAGATAGCCAAACTTTTGCCATCACCTGCGGCATGGGGCATCATAAATTGCAAATGGGTGAAAGAGCGATCGTAGGACGTTATAAATAGCTGAAACGGATAGGTGCGATCGCAAGGAATAGTTTGGTTGTGATGGAGAGTTTCTAAAGCACTGAGTTCTTGCTGCAGAGATTCGGAATGGCAACGAAGTTCTTCGTAAAATAAAGGAATAGACTGTTGCTCTTGAAGGGGCTCCCAAAAATAACGAAATGGAGAATCAAGATCGATCGCCACTCTAGATCTAAGAATTGGATGTTTTAGCATCACAAAATGAAGAGCTTGGCTGACTAGATCGCGATCGAGATCGTTCCCGATCTGGACAGTCATAGCAATATTGAGCGAGTTCCCATAAAGTAAATATTTATGGAAAAATTCAGACGAAATAGGACTGAGGGGTTCGCGCATGGCAACTGAATTAAATGGATAACTTAATGCAAAGTATGACGCTGAAAGAAATCCCAAATCAGATAACTAGCTTGGATTTCTTTAGTGGTTTTCCCGACTAACCATTGAGGTTGCTGTTTCCCCCCAGGCCAAGTGTGCCCACCATCTTTAACCGTGACAAGAATGACTTCAACCTCACTATTCCTGCCTGAGTAGCGCATCATTTCGACGTTATCCCCAAGAAGCTGAGTCTCTTTTATTGAGGAACACCCATTATGTTGTCGCCAGAATTCAACGGTTGCAGGAACAGATAGAATTTCTCCACCTTTACCTTTTGTACCAATTCCCCCTTCCCAAGGAACAAAAGTGTCATTTGGGCTATTGATCATTAAAATAGAGACTGGTAATTGCCCTTGACGGCAATCTCTCAGAGGCACTGGTAAGGTAGCTGCCACTGAGGCAAAAGCCGCTATCTTTTGGGGTAACTGACAAGCCAAGCGCTGGACAAAATATCCACCATTAGAGATGCCTGTTACATAAATACGGCGACTATCAATGTTTCTGAGGTTCTGAATTTCATGGATTAACGCTTCCACAAAACCTACGTCATCAATTTGAGGATTGGTCGTGCCTCGTCCATCATTCCAGTGGCTATCAATTCCTTGTGGGTAGACTACCAAAAATTTTTTCTCGTCAGCCAGATCGTTTAGTCCAGTTGTTATGGCAAATCGAGATGCTAAGGTATAACCGCCATGAAAACCCAAAACAAGCGGCAAAGAATTTTCATCTTTGTAAATGGGAGGTGTGTATAACGCGTAGGTACGTTTCAGCCCTTGGTGAAATAGTTGTCTACGATCGAATAGTCGTGCTTTTCTTTCTAGCCAGCGTTGTCTTAGCATGGTTCCTCATCTGAACTTACCAATTGATAGTCTTGCTCATACGGAGGCAAATTTCTCGGTTTGTATCGGTAAAGGCTCTTCTACCATGTAATACTCTGGCATTGTCTATCAAAGCAATGTCGGTAGCTTGCCAAGCAATTAATTTGGTTAGACGATCGCTTGTTTCTCTAATCTCTTGTATCACTTCATCTGGAATTTTGCTGCCATCTTCGAGACGGACAATATTTGTCGTTATACCATGTTCTTCTGAACTTGTAACGGGCAAAATATTATTGATAAAAACAGGGCGATCGCTCCATAGATCGTTAATTGTTGCAGAATGAAAGTATTCAGTTTTAAGCGTCTGCTCAGCCGAATTGACTACAACCTCCATCTCATTATCTAAACAAAATTGAACGACCTCATCCAAATTGTCAGACTGGAAACGATTTTGCCATTCTCCATTTGGGTAGTAGCGAATGTACCTTAGTCGTCGATCTTGAAATAATTTTTTTGTGCTTGACGATAGTGCGTCATAAAGCTGACTACCATCACACACCATTGTTTCTCCTTGACTGGATGCAGGAACAACACAGTAAAACCATAGTGCCGCAGGACGATTTCTGAGGTAATACATCTCACCATGTAAAGGCAAAGGAAACGTTTTCTGAGTTTGTGCTCCAAAATAATAATTGACCGATAGCAGGGTTTTATCTCCCTCTGGGTTGATGGTTTTCCTTTGATAGCCCCCACCCATATAAGTGATAAAATCCGAACAAAAGAGACTAGTAAATTGTTGAAATTGATCTGTGTCTTTGGCAAAGCCTCTAAAAACTAGGAGCTTAGAGAGTTTGAATAAATCCAGGATTTCTTGCGAGTTTAAATCTGTAATAGATGAATCATCATCGTTGGAAATTAATGTACCAAAGGAATCGAATAAAGACGAAGTTTTCATAAGCTAATCTCTACCAAACTAGATAAAACAGGGCAAGCCTAGAGAATAACTACCTAAACATAACATAGAAGGGGAAAGGATTTCAGGGTAAATGGCTAAAGTGTTTAATTTCCATAAAACTTACACAGGCAGAGCGAATTTCCCAGATTATGTGAGATAGCTGAGCCATCTCACATAAAATCCTATTCAAAAACTTCTATATTCCCTATTAAGTAGTGCGATCCTTAATTATTTGCGAATGTAGAACAAACTTCTAGCCCTTGCAGACAAGATGCCTGCGCTACAAATCAATTACAACTCATTTAGGGCTGCTATAGGCTATTGAGGCATCTAAGTAGCAATTCTCATCACGAGAGAATTTTTCAATCTTGAACTGCCAAGCTGGCTGAAATGACGACTCCCATATTTGGCAATTGAATTCTGAATCTCATTGCAATCAAGTTTAAAACAGATTGTTGTCCAATATGTGAGCAAGTATAAGGAGCCCATAACTAAGGCTTTCTTCCCGTCATTTCCAAATAAAATCGAGGAACTGTCACGATGTTTAATTTCTGAAAGGCACGCTTAGCACCTTCTTGCAGAGCTTCACTACCTATTTCAAGAGGGTAGCCACTCATCATCACCTCCGAAAAACCAGCATAAGCTCCTACGGTCTCGAAACTCTCTTGATTCATCATCATCGTCCTTATTTCTTGTTTTTCTGGTATAAAGTTGTTGCGTTCTAAAACTTCCTGCCATTGTTGTGGGGACATCCAACCTTTATTGAAAGCAGTTTGTCTTGTCCCTCGTTGGCGCTTGATTCCTGTTCCACCCGCACGCTTGTCTTCTTCATCTTTCTCTGTAATAAAACCTACAGCTTCTTTGACCCACTCCGTATAGACGTATTCTGTCCCTTCTGGATAAGTGCCAATGTAAAAAGAGGAGTTAAATGCAAAGTGTCCACCTGGACGCAGAACTCGATAAGCCTCTGACACAAGCTTATCCTTATCAGGCAGGAGATGAATAGCGTTACCCATGATTACCAAATCCATACTTTCCGATGCTAAGGGAACCTCATCGGCACTACCTTCAAGCATTAAGACACCCCCTTTGCCAGCAGCTTGAGCTGACTGAAGTTGTTCTAGCGTTGAAACTAGTCGATTTTGCTCTCGAAACAACTTACGACCGATCTCTAAAGATACTGAAGAGATATCTATGCCAATGACGCTAAAATCAGGGCGAACCTCAAACAGTAATTCTGTCAGTGTCCCAGTTCCACAAGCAAGATCCAACACTTTTGTAACCGAGTCTAAGGGAAGACTACGAATGAAACCTCGATTTGTTTCAATGTATTCAGGCTGTTGTGAAAACGGTTCATAGGTTGTATTGACTTTCATAGATTTCTTTTCCTGATCGATAAAATTTATGGTAACACTGGCTGCTTTACGGGAAAACTTCCCAATGACATTGTTAGAATGAATCTTTTAGATATTAGTATCCTTCTCCTTTTAAGTAGTATAGAGAATAACCTAAATTTACAACCTAGCTATTTGCATCTTATACTCTATGATTTCGACAACTTGCTTTCGTTCCGCTTGGCTGACTGTTAAAATTTTTTGGAACCAGACAATATTATTCCAAAGTTTCGCTTGCATCTGTTGTATTTCTTGATTAGAAGCTGTCAAAGGATCGAAGTTTTGGCTTGATTGATAGATGTTCCTAGCATCTTCAATAAAGTCTAGAACTGTTCCCACCAAAGGATAATCTTCCATATCTATAGTTATAACCTGACTTTCTAGACAACAAGTTTGTAATTCTTGTAACTTGAGTTGAGTTTCTTGCAACAATCCATTTAACCAGCCTATACGATACTCGAGTTCTTCTAATCGCTGTTGTAGTTCCCCAATGGTGCTGGAACACTCTATCATTTAAGGCAACCACGACCAAATTTCAACCGTGACAAAGCGGACTAGTGCGCGCGTAAACACAACGATTACAGGCATTGTTTCACCTTCGATCTTGGCATAACCTGTCATTCCTGACTTGACAATTCCCTGTGGGTTATCTATCTTTACAATCACTTTTACTATTTTTCCTGAAGTTTCTTTAATCTGCTTAACATCTTTTCCAGTTTGTCCATCATAATTTGTTTGCCCTGTTGTCTCATCAGTTACTGCGGCTGATTGAATCAGCATTACTTTCCCCGTGATAGATTCTCCTTGAGATGCAAATAGCTTGATTTCAACTTTTTTGTCTGGAGCAAGCTTATCCACCTCGAATTCTGGAACTAGTACCTCTCCTAAAAGTTCGTGATTATCAACTGCGATCGCAAAGGTATCTCCTTTTTGCAAGTAACTTCCCACCTTTTTGGAAAGGCTAGTTGTATTTACGGTAACTATTCGACCATCAAATGGCATCACTAAGTTGGTGCGATACATTTGCTCCTGCAAAAACTTTAACTGTTGCTGTAATAACCATAAATCCGCAAGAGCTGAATTAATCTCACTACGTGCAGCATCAACTTGTTGTGGATAAGGACCACTTAATACTAATGCCAAACTTGCTTGTGCTTCATCTATCTCTGCATGCTTTGTCTCTACATTACCTTTCAAAGTTTCCACATTATTTTTGTCTAGGTCTGCTTGTCTTTTTTCGTCTTCATACTGTTGCTTAGAGAAAGCCCCTTCATTAGACAAAAATTCATATCGAGATACTTTTTGCGTGCTTAACCGTGCTCGATCTCTGGCAGTTTCTAGCTCTCTTATGGCTACAGTTAATGACGATCTAGCGACTTCTACTTTCTGCTTTGCGACATCGACTTCTTCTTTCTTAGGTGTTGCTAGCAATTTTGCTAAATTAGCCTCTAACACTTCAATTTTGCTTTTCTGACTACTAATGCTGTCTTGAGTTTTTTTGATTTCATTATCAATATCGGGTGCTTCCATAACGGCTACTACAGTCCCGTTTTTTATCCAAGCGTCATTGTCACCTGTCTTAACCTGAATGATTCTTCCATTGACCTGTGCTTGGATGTCCTGTTGTTTATGGGGAAGTAATTTAATTTGCCCTCCAGGGCGAAATTGATATGGCAAACACATAACAATACCAAAGCCAACAAAACATAATATTGTTAACGCATGCTTTTCCCACACCTTAGATAGCTTATGGGTACTTCTATTAATTAGCTGATTCTCAACAATATAGGGTTGAAGTCCTTGGTTCTTCATAGGGATGCTCAATTACTTTGAATTGTTAAAAGTGACATTATATTTCACACCAATTGTCCATGCTAATTTTTAGCAACCAAAAATATATGTGTTTTCAGAGCAACTTGGTTTTATTTTTCTGAAAAAACTTTTCTGTATTTACTATTGGCGATTTACCACAATTGCAGTGTGAGTGGCTTTGCATTTATTCCAAGTGGCTACGACTTATTTAAGAGGAGCAACAGATGTTTCGTATCTACAATGGAAGCAATTCTTCAGTTTAAGAGATTTTATCAACCTGATTATTTCAGGGTTTTATATGTATGGGAACAAGACAAAGCTTGTTCTTTTTACTGTTAAACCTCGCACAGTTAGTTTGCTGATGTGTAAGCCATAAAATTACTCTATCGCACATTTTGCAGTTATGGTTAGAAAAAGTATTGTATTTTTTAGGTGTGACATTAGACATTTTAAGTACAAGATATTAACTTAGATTAACGGTTAAAGTCATGCTGGTAGACATCTCTTTCATGGAAGTTATTGCTAGTTAGCCAAAGCCTTTATCCCGTGGGGATTCAAAAGTAGTCTTCTATGTTATTGCCCATTTTTATAAAGCGATCGCTTACATCAATTACTGATTCTGTCCTAGATTCGATTGCAGGTTATTTTTAAATAGAGATGGCATTGCATTGCCCAGAATAATCGAACAAACAATATTTACTTGTTTTTAGAGCCTTTATTTAACCAGAAAGATAAAAATTGAGATAAAGCAGCAATTGCCATAACACAAAACAACAGAGGAGCGGCAGCTCGACCTAAGATTTGAGTAGCAAAATCGGTGGCAAGTCCTTTTGACATTGAGAACATAATTACGATCAGTAGCAAGGCAAAAAGAACAAGCCCAAGTGCTCCAAATGCTTGGAGAGCTAGTCTTTCTTTTCTAGATAAATTTTTGGGTAAAGGGCGACGGCGAAATGTCATATCCCAAACCAATGAAGAACGTCCAAATAGCTCTGGCACACGAAAATAGGCAATCATCCAGACGTAGCCATCAGCAGGCCAAAAAGGCAAGCCATCCAATATAAAGTCTATCAAACTCGTTACAGCTAGTAAATTTGCATAAACACTTAATTGAGTTCCTGTCGTACGGGTGCTGTACCAAATAAACATTCCAAAAACAAACAACACAACTCTAACAACTAAAGGCATAGATAAAGTCCACAGTAGTGCAGAGCGATCGAGCTTCCAGATTTCTGTTCTGTCAATAGAAAAGCGAGGGAAAAACCCAGCAATTGTAACCATCCCAAACTTTTTTATGGTTACGCCAAAATTAGTAGCAACGATTCCCTGAACAACTTTGGCTGGGAATGATACCATTAGCAAATTAAATACAAAAACTGCTAGGTAAGGTAAGGGCTGAACGCGAAGTAGCAGATCCTGTAAAAACTCAGTATGGCGATAGCACAAAATTAGGCAAGCAATAGGGAATCCCAGAATCATTGCCCAAGTTAGTAGCTTAAAAAGTAATCCAAAAGGCTTAAAAGGAAATGCTAATACAGAAAATACAAATTCAGATTGGGGAAGAAGCCAAAAAAAGTGCCCTTCATAACCTTGATGGCTATGATTAGATTTGTCTTTGGGTAAGGGTTTTGGTCGCTTCTCTTCTATTTCTCTAAATTCGGTCAATCTATTAATTAAAGCAGCATTTTGATCTTGTGTGCTGAGGTTTTCTGTTTCAATAGATAGACTTTGAGTTTCAAGTCTCTCTAGTAATTTGCAATTAGAAATTTGCTTGGAAAATTCATTGAAATTTTCTTGTGAAAGTGTAGTTGAAAATTTCTCATTAAAGGCAGCTATTATGTCTTCGATGCTTAGCTGCCCATTCATCAATGCACATAAAAAATAATCTTCTTCCTTAAATTTATAAATCTCTCTAGAGATGGGATCTTTAACCAAATAGAAAATGTCATTGCCCTGTTTTTTAGTATGGCGTGTAACTACTAAATCTGGACGAAATCTATTTTCTAAAGGCTGATACATTAGATTTTTGAAAATAAGCTAAGTTTGATTGGTGATGTTTTAGATTCTACGAAAAAGCTATATCTCTTAGTCATAACCCAATTCTTGTGCTAAATGAATAACATGAGGCAGAAAACCTTTACCATCAAATCGCCAAGATAAAGGTCCCTCTAGCTTATTGAATTCTATAGGAGCATTGGGAATAGTTGGCGATCGGAGAAACTCTGCTTCGTTTCCCAAATGAGCGCTAAAAGGACCGAAACTTGCATAGGGAGAATTTTCAGGATGTAAGATTATATCCAACATGGATTCATCCCAATCAAGATTCAGCCAGCAACAAATTTTTTGCCAAGAAAGCAATGGTTCGTTCAAAACATCTTCGCTACGCACTTGCATTTGATGAGTTTCAGGAATTGTATTTAGAAAATCTAAAATTGTTCTTTGCACTCTATACCAGCCAATTTGAGGTTCTAGGGTAGGAGGATTGGTGGAGTAATCAACAAAGTTATTGGCTACTGCAATTGTATTACCATGCTCATCATTAACTAGAGCCTCTCCCTGGCTTCGAGGATGGCGAACAACATGCAGGTAATGAGCTTCTGGAAAAGCAAGGCGGATACGCCCTAAAACCTCTGGGTTGCTTGAATAACTACGGCTATGATCGACAATTCGCAAGGGCGCGACTTTACGACATAATTCGCTATAAATTTCTGCAGTTGTCCAATGATAGTGCGTAAGCAGCCAGCGCTTTGCCGTATCAATAGATAGAATAGTTTGCTCTCCAGTATAAATTTGGGCAATGGTACGTAATAAGCCGTGGATTTGAAAATACAGTACATCTGTAAATTTTTTCGTCACTTGTTCTAAAGTGTCAGCAACAAATAGGCTAAGCTCTGGCACTCCATAGGTCTCAGGGTGTTGACCCAAGATCGTGCCAATTAGAGAAGTGAAGGAATGAGACCCTCCAAGAATAAAGATAGGTTGAGGAACCGATTTAGTAGACAGATGTTTAGCAGTTGTCGTGAAAGTAAATGCAAGCGTGAAATTACAAAATGGCCTTAAAATTAGGACAATTAAAAGAGATGATCTTTGGATTGGAAGCCAATTCAACCGATTAGAGATGCCCTAATCGATTGAGTTCAGTCATCAATTTACTTACACTTTCATCGACTTGCTCTTCCACGGTATTACAAATAACGTCAGGATTCAGAGGTTCTTCGTATGGATCGTCAATACCAGTAAAAGCTTTCAGCTCTCCTTTTCTAGCTTTATTGTATAGACCTTTGACATCTCTAGTTTCGCAAACAGCTAGGGGGGTGCTTACATAAACCTCAATAAAGTTATGGGTGGTTTTCTTAAGTTCATCCCTTGTATTTCTATAGGGACTAATAGCAGCTACGATGACAATTACACCATTGCGGCTGAGAAGATTTGCGACAAAACCAATGCGACGAATATTCGTTTCGCGGTCTTCTCTACTAAAACCTAACCCTTTAGAAAGATTAGTTCTAACTACATCACCATCAAGAACTTCTACCAAACGATTGTATTGCCTCAGGTTAGCTTCTAACTCTTTCGCAATCGTACTTTTACCAGCACCGCTGAGTCCAGTTAGCCAAACGATTAAACCCTTGCTTTTCATAACTCAAAATACGAATAAACATTAACTGTAAATAGTCGGCGCATTGAATATGTTTGCTTTCTCATTGTCAAACATACTAATCCATATAGCCCAAGAGCTTTAATTGAGCCATTAGCGCTTCTTTTTCTTCGTTGGAAACTTCTTCCTGAACTTGGCTAGTCTGAGTTACTTCAGTTGCTGCACCATGTTTTATGGGCTGAGCAACTAGGGATTCAGAACGGAGAATTTCCGTGGGAACTCGACCTTCCATATCTTCGGGGATGGGTAAATCTAGGAAGTACATGATCAAAGGGGTAATATCTAGAATTGATAGTGGCTCTAGTGTCTCGTCTGACTTAATATCTGGACCGCGACCAATAAAAATACCATTGGGACGGTGAGTGCCATCAGGTTTTAGTCTGGGTTTAACAACTTCTCCCGATCGCACGATGGAAATAAATCCATAATCGCGCAATCTCACAGTGATATCAGGGGCATAGGCGAAAGTTGGTTTGCCCTCAATTTTGTCTGTGTTTAGGTCTGCGCCTATAAAAATTTGACCGCCGTCAGATGGGTTGCGGTAGTCAAGCAACTGTTGTTTAAGCTGATGGCAAAAACTAGTGTATTCTTCTGGTTTCACGCCTTTCCCCGAGCCATTATCCATCTTGACATAAATAGCATTGCTGCTGGGTGTGAGTGCGTAGGCAAGCGTTTCCTCCCAATCGATCATTAACGTGTGATCTTTAATCCGATCGGCAGTTAATTTCCAAGTGCTATCGGTCTCAGTATCATTTGCCCACTTCAAGTAACCATTCTGTGACAACCATTCATTCATATAAACGACTTCAGTGGTAGCACCAAAACCGTGATCGGAGGTCATAATCACATTACAGTCTGGCCCCGATAGCTTGACTAAAGTTTCGATCGCATCGTCTAGTTCTCGGTAGTAAGACAAACACATTTCCCGAATGTGTGCATCCCAATCACTGGGGTTAGGGTCAACAAGTTCTGGAACCAAATAGCGCCAAAACAAATGCTGAAGCTTATCAGTACCATCAAATACAACAGCAGTGAGGTCTGTTGGATCAGTTTTCATTAAGTCAGTGAGTACTGCCGTCCAAGCGCGATCGCGTTCTGACTGCAATTCGATCCAAGGCTCATAGTCCCCTTGGTCTATACCCTGAATGCACTTCTTTTCCTCACCAATATCCATACCCAACTGTTTGTAGTTAAAGTCGGGCTTGTTTTTGAGAGCATCAAACAACGATTCAGGATAGGTAGAACTCCGCAAGTGCTTCCAAGGAATAAACCCAGAAATAAGATAACCATCGATGGGGACAGGAGGTGACATCCCGTAAAAATTCATACAAGTCGCCCGTTTGCCTTGACGACTGACCATTGACCAGACAGTTTCGCAGCGAATATCTCGCGAATCATTGACCTTGAGAAATACTTGATCGCCATTTTTTTCTGGGCGCAGAAAATCATAAATCCCGTGAGCTTCAGGACTACGTCCTGTAACCATCGAAATCCAAGCAGGCGGCGTCAGTGGGTTTTGGGTGGACATCAAATCGCCATAGACACCTTCAGAAACAAACTGTTTCAAGAAAGGCATGACTCCATCTTCCATTAAGGGCTTTAGTAGAGCAAAAGTAGCCCCATCTAACCCAATCATTAAAACTTTGCTCATAGCGAATTTATTTAAATGGTTGTAAGTTGCAATGACTGTTTGAAGAAAGTTAACTGGACTAGGATAGGTTGTTCTCCAAGAATTCCACAGCTTGACTGACTAGAATTTCTTCTACATAATCACCGTCATGCATAAATAGCTTTTCAAATGGAAGCCCCTTAACGTTCAGAGCTTGTTCGAGTGCCACAACAAAGCGAACAATATCAATTGACTCAAACATCAAGTCTTCAATGAGCCGAGTGTCCGATCCAATCTTTAAATCTAAGTCCCAATCTACAGTCATTTCTTCAAGGACTTCGATGATTTTAGCCTCAATCTCTGCTTTAGCTAAAGTTTGTTGACTCATAATGAAACCTCTTATCTTTATTAATTAATCTAGAAAACCAAATTATTCAGGTAAACGCACGGATTGAGAATGCTGACAAATTGCCAAAACCTCCTCCTCAAATCGCCAAAGTTTGACGAGTAGAACTTCACGCGCGTGAAGAACTTTGACTTCTCTCTGACCTTGGAAATCAATGCAAACTTCCCAGCTTCTGGAATTACCACCCAGTCCCTTGCCTAAAGCCTTGGCAGCAGATTCTTTAGCACACCAAAACTCGACGATAGCGACTTGTCTTTCTAAGAGAGGGAGTTGTTTTAGCCATTCGATCTCGCGATCGGTCATGGCAGTTAAGAGCAAATCATCGGCATTGAGTCGTTCTAATCGTTGCAAGTCTACACCAAGCAAGGTTCCTGGTGGAGATAGACCTGCAACAATATGCTGTTGACTGTGACTAATTGAAACTGGAGGAACTAAGCCGAGTGTTGCCAGTTCGGGACAGATAACGATCGGCTGACCTAGTTGAGTAGACCCAATTTCAATGTCAGCAGGAGCAAGTTGCAGATTTAGGGTCTGCGCCCACTGACGGACAGCATCTTTGGCAGCAATGCGACCTAGTAGCCAATCTGTGCGTCGATAGCCCTTTTCAGGAAGGCTATACCAGATATCTCGCTCATTTTGGCTTAATACCAAATGAGCTAACACGCGTTGCCATATCCCCCAAGAATCACTTAGAAATCCTTCTGGGAAAGGAGAAATGCGACGGGTAATGAGTTGAGTCTCGGTTTGCAACCAAGGCTCTGATAGGTAAGCAGTTTGAGGCTGCAAGCGGCATTGGTAGAAATGGTCGGGAACGCTAAAACATCGATCTTGCCAACCTTCAAGACGCGCAACGACATGACCAAAGTCGTCAAGAAAATCAAAGTGGGCGATCGCTTGTCGCTCTTCGTTAAATTTTATCAGACCGCGACAACATACCATACTCCCAGGTGCTAAAGGTTGGGTGTATTGGTAAAAAGCCTTCACTTGAAAAGGAAATACATTGAAATTACTGCCAAACTGCTCGGATACCCAGTAACCTAAAAGTTGTCCGCCAGCATCGAGCAGACCCGCATCTGTTTGGAATACTGGTCGTGCAATTGTGCTGAAAAAGTTATCAATAGGGATGACTTGCAAATCAGCTTCAATTCCTTCCTGCCCCCAACGACGAATATGCTTGACTCCTTGAAACATGGGACCGTGAAACATACCTGTACTGTATAACTCACTGTCTTTCCAACGGGAGCCTGCAGGTTGTGTTAAAGCGAAGTGCATGGGATCGGGAGGCATAGCAAACTGAGAGGCTAAGGTAACTGTGCCCTCAAAGACTAAATGGTACTGGTTGGAATTGCTCGTACTTAGTTGAAATAAGCGTACCTGTACTTCAAAAATTTCAGGATCGCTCTGGCGTTGTAGGATAGCGGAGATTCTCAACGTGAGGGTTCCCGTGTCTAGCGATAGCCAGCGATAGCCCCGCAGATCGGACATGCCAGTAACAACGCTGTTTCCTCCTAGCAAACAGTCAGCAGCTTCCGCCAAAATCTCCATGCTAACTGTAAACGGAATTACGGGTAACGATAATAATTCTGGGCGCCTTTGAGAAGGAACGCCACCAATGGTGTGATCGTGGAGGAACAAGTCTTGACCCATGTTGAATTGCCGTTCGCAGGAGAGATGCTGCTCATCTCGCTCTAAAATTTTGCCCAATAGCGGCCAAGACTCGGCAAATGTGGGGGGATTGACAGCAGGTGTTAATTCAGCAGGATTATTCGAATTTAGATGAATATCAGCAAGATGGGAGTAAACTGCCCTTGTTACTTTGCCTTGGTTCGCAAGAAACTCTTCCATAATTTGGAAGTGCCCTACCATTAAAGAAACTCTAGCATCATTGCTAGCATTGGTTAACGGTAGTTGGGCTGATGGTTGTTGAACTGATGGTTGTTGAGCTAATGGTTTCTGGTCAGCTATGGGAGATGGTTCAATCGGGGATGAGGGATGAGAATTCTGGCTGGACGGCAGTTGAAAGCTTTTTTCAGCTAGTGTTTTAGAGGCTGACAGGGAAATTTCGCTTAAACTTGGTTCGTTTAAAGATGGATCTGTAGGAACTAAAGGTACTGGTAAAGACTGCATTCGATCGATTGAAAAATCAGACGAGAGCCGCATAATTGGCATATTTAACGGCAAAACAGGTTGAGGCTTTGGTTTTACACCTGTGGCTGAAACGCTGAGATCGATAATTTTGAGATCTCGAGGGTGATATAGGGGGCTAAAATCAACGGAATGACCTTTGACCAGGAGACGCCCTAAGAGGTGTTGAAGTTGTTCTAATCCAGTTCTTTTTTGAATATTACTGGCGATCGCTAAGTGCTCTTTGCCCGCAAGAATATCGGTAATAAAGGAGGTTAAATTGCTACTAGGTCCAATTTCAATAAAAGTATTGATCCCCACTTCTTCATAGAGACGGAGAACAGTTTCGCGGAATCGTACCTGACTTGACCACTGCTGGGTAGCTAGCGTGCGAATATCTTCAGCCACTGAAGGAAACGGGGCACAAGTGGCACAGCTATAGAGTGGAGTATGACCCACGCCAACATCTAGAGCATTATAGAAAGCGCGGAAAGCAACTCCTACGGGGGCAAACAAAGCGGTGTGATAGGCGCGGTCAAAAGGCAATCGGCTACAAATCCCTCCCATGACTTTGAGTTGTTGCGTAACTGTGGCTAGATCCTCAGGACTTCCAAACAGAATGAATTGATTGGGACAGTTGTCCATTGCTAGGTGAATGCGACCCTCAAACTCAATTAGCAACTGGTTAATCGCATCCAATGCGATCCCCCCAACTGCCACAAGCTCTCCTTTGGGAATGCTATTTTCCATCTCTAAATTCAAATAAATTTGATTGAGATGGCGAATTTTACTCATTAACTCTTCTTTGTCTGTCAATCGCATCGTTCCAGAAGCAATCAAGGCAGCATTTTCTCCAGTGCTGTGACCCACCATCAAATCACACTGAATCCCAAAGTCTTGTAATAATTCATACAGTGCCATACTGGCAGTAAACACGGACTCCGAGCCAACATCCATGTTGAAGAGTTGCCGATCGACGGAATGCTGTGTTTCTATCGATATGCTGTTAGGAGGAGGGAAAATAATTTGGCTGGGGGGAGAAGAGCGTCGCTTTGTAAGCGTGGCATCTAAGAAATCAAACCAAGCTCGCACTTGTGGGAAATAGAGGCATAAATCAGCCAGCATGTTTTGATATTGAGAACCTTCCCCAGGAAATAGAAAAGCTGTTTTTTGGGAAGATTTTGCGCTAAAGCGATCGTAGTAAATGCCATTGCGAGTTTGTAGGCGCTTGGGTGGGGAGTTTTGTTGCCACTTGTCAATAACCTGATTGAGCTTCGCTTGTAAATCAGGAACGTCTTTAGCTACGATTGCTAGACGATCACTCCCCAATGGCTGCTTGCTCAAGGTATAAGCGAGGTTAGCCAAGGACGTTTGTGGAGAAATCTGCAATAATTCACGAACAGTTTGGATGTTTGCGAGCAAATCTTGCCATGAATCACTAGAAAAAATCAGCAATTCTGTGGGCAATTGGTGCAGCCGCAGTTGGCTATCTTGCTGAAGCTGTGGTCTGTATTCCTCTAAAACAGCGTGAGCGTTAATACCACCAAAGCCAAAGGCATTCACGCCCGCTCGTCGAGGTATCTGTGCGTTGCTATGAATCCAAGGTCGAGCTTCTGTATTGATATAAAAAGGTGTTTTTTCTAGCTCTAGGGCTGGATTTACCCGATCGCATAGGGTCGGTGGTAAGACCTTGTGATAGAGAGACAGGGTGGCTTTGATCAAACTAGCGGCTCCAGCAGCAGGGAGGCAATGACCGATCATGGACTTCACCGAACCCAACGCACAGGTGGGAAGATCGCCCAGCCTTTGTCCAAACATTTGGGTAAGAGACTGCACCTCTGTGCGATCGCCTAAAGGAATGCCAGTACCGTGAGCCTCGATTAATTCAACCGTTTCTGGATCGACGCGACTTTCTGAGTAAGCGCGCTGTAATGCCAAAACCTCACCTTCAATCCGAGGAGCGAGTAACCCTAGAGCTTTGCCATCACTGGAAGTCCCCACACCTTTGATTAAGGCATAGATGCGATCTCCATCTCGTTCGGCATCCGCTAAGCGCTTTAAAACGATAATCCCCAAGCCAGCACCAAGTAGAGTTCCTCCCGCAGAATCGCTAAACGGAGCGATGCGATCGCGACTTAAAGCGCCTAGCTGGTTAAAAATCATATAAATTTGGGGCGGTGTAGAGGCATGTACGCCTCCAGTTAAAACTAAATCGCACCGTCCGCTCGTGAGTTCTTGAATTGCCAATTGCGTAGCAATCAAAGAAGAAGCGCAAGCAGCATCAACAATATAGTTTGGACCCATCAGATCGAGGCGATTGGCGATTCTTCCCGTTAGTACATTAGGGACTAATCCAGGAGCCATTTCTGTGGTAAAGGGTGGCAAACTGGCTTTCAACTGTTTCCGAATTTCTCGTAGCGTTTCAGGGGGCAAACTTGGATTGATTTGTGTTAGCAAATCCATTGTTTGGTCAACAATCTGACCGTGTTGTAGCAGCGTGCTGTAAGCCCTGTTAATATAAGTTCCTCGCCCTAGAATAATTCCTGCTTTCTCACGGTTAAAAGGGCGGTCTGCATAGCCAGAATCTTTTAGCGCTTCCGAAGCTACCTTTAACGCTAAAAAGTGATCGGGTTCGCCACCATCTACGGAGTTCGGCATAATCCCAAACTCGACGGGGTTAAATTCGGCTAGTTCGCCCAAAAAACCACCTTTACGCGTATAGATGCGATCGTTCGTATTAGCGTCAGGATCGTAGTACGGTAGAGCCCAATCATCGGGAGCATCCTGAACGGCATTCACTTTATTCAGAATATTTTGCCAGTAAGTTTCCAGATCCCTTGCACCTGGGAATAGAGCTGCCATCCCAACAATGGCAATATCAGTAGAAAGAGAGGAAGAAGCTTTATTCATGAGGGGTAGCTAAGCGATTTAGGGCAGAATTACAAGTACTCTCAATCTGTTGCATTTGCAGATAGATATTTCCCATTTCATCAAAAAAATCTGCATCGTATGTCAGGCTATGGTCGCTGACTTGGGTAACTCGTAAAGCTAATCTCAAGGATGGATGGGGCTTAGCAGATGCATAGCGAGTTACGATACCGAAACGCGAGGGCAGAGCGGTTGTATCTCGATGCAGTCTTGCCCAAACGATCGCCATCTGTGGAGCTGTATCGAGCATCCCGGGATCGAACAACCAGTGTGATTGGTTAGTTGCTTGGGGTCTCCAGCGATCGATTCGGCTGGGTATTACTCGAGCATCAATTCCTTCCTCTTTGGCGCAGTCAATGGCTTGCACCAATTGGAACTCATGACCGTGAAACAGATAATTACTGTAAGCAAAATTTGGATCGAGATGCTTGAGAGAACTAGTACTTAAACGCTGCATGTGCGTTTGAGGAGGCATTTCTAGGGTTGGTTGGAGGACGACCGTGGCACGGTAAAAGGGCAGATTATTGTCTGGGTCAATAATTTCTGCACTGACTTGCATAGATTCGGCATCAGCATGGCTGGCAGCTCGCGCTTTAAAGCGAATGTTGCGTCCTGCGGATGTCTCTATGACTAAGCCACGAAATACTCGCAGATCTTTCACTTGCGCAACTTTCCATTCTGGCCAGCCGGCTTGAACAAATTCAGCTATCCACTCTAATGCTCCTGTTGCAGGCATAACAGGTTTGCCATCTAGACAATGATCTTTTAGGTATGGGTCGTTGCCAACAGATAACGTATAGTCCAAAGTGAGCGTGCCATTCGCTTGCAGCTGAGGTTGCTGAGGCAAGAAAACGAACTTGGTTGGCGGTGAGACCTCAGCCGAAGCGATCGCAGGATTCTCTACAAAATCCTGTTTCTGAGCTTGTTGTGCTTCATAAGCTTCCCAAGGCCCCTCACCAGCAATCACCTCAACTTCAGATTTTTTGCCCCACTGTAATTCATCGGCAAAAAATTTTTGACCTGCATCCAAGGGAATCGGAATAATCCCGCGATCACGAAACTGGCGTTTGACATCCTCTGATGCCATGCCAGTCGTGTCCCAAGGCCCCCAGTTAATCGCTAGGACTCGAGCCTCTGACCACTGATGGTTTAACTTCCATGCCAAGCGATTGACCACTTCATTGGCAGCTGCATAGTCTGACTGTCCGCGATTGCCATAGCGTCCTGCAACAGAGGTAAAGAAAACGAGCAACTTGAGGGATTCCGATCGCAGGTGGCGACTGAGAATAAAAGCACTATCTGCTTTTGTGTCAAAGACGCGATCGAAGGACTCCGCAGATTTATCAGAAATTAACTTGTCTTCAATAATACCCGCGCCGTGAATGACCGCATCTAGGCGACCATAGCGAGCGTATATACCATCAATTAAGTCACCAAAGGTTCGATCGTCTCTAACATCAGCAGATAAATACTCTACCTTGGCTCCCAAATCTTGGAATCTTTCTAAATTCTGGCGAGTAAAACGCTCGACCCTAGCTCCCAAATTGCGGAATCTCTCTAAGTTCTGGCGAATCGTGCGATCTCTCAATAATGCTTTAAGTTGCCGTTCAATCTGAACGGGTGTAGGCGTTGTCCCTTCCTTAAGAGCTTGACCGATCAGCATCTGACGTAGCATTGGTTCTGAGGTGATTCCTAAGGTTGCTGCTGATTCTGTTACTGGCAGGGGAGATAGCCCTGTCACAATTAAGGTCAATCCGTAAGCAGCAAGTTCGGCAACAATTTCAGCCGTAATTCCTCGCGCCCCTCCAGTTGCTAACACGACAGCATCAGATGTTGGCACCCAATTAGAAGCATCATGTGTAGAAGCAAAAGGGGCTGGAACTGTGCGGAAGATTTTTCGTTCACCTTGAGGGTAACCGACTTCTGAGCGACCTTTCACTAGAAATTCTTGGATGACCCGTTCGGCGATCTCTGGGGCAGAAAGACGGCGATCGAAATCAACAGCCTTTGTTTGCAGACCCTCACATTCTGCCATGAAGGTTTTTAACAAACCATTACTTGCACCCGTTGTTGGCAACCCGATGGAGGATAGGCGATCGATCGATCTGCCAAAATAGCCACCAAGACAAGAAGTAGCTATCACTCTACCAATCTGTTGCTGTCCGGCTTGCTGTAAGTCAGTGGCGCAAAAATGCAGTAGTTGGAACAAACTCTTAGCATGTATCTGTGTGGCTTGCCGCCAATCATCAATCGTCTGTACCTCTGTCAAATCATCCAAGGCAGCAAGGTGAACAATACCAGTTACAGAACCGTACTGTTGACGCAGTAAAGTTACAGCCTCTATCAAGGTTGACGGATTTTGCAGTGTTGACCTAGCAAGGATAGCGGTGGAGGCTCCTTTTTGCTGCAAAGCTTGAACAACAATGGGAGCAACCGAGAGAGAGTCTTCTGTAATTAGGATGAAACCACTTAAGGAAGATATTTCTTGAAGGGGTAAGGCTTCCGCCTCAGCCTGCATTACATAACGAGGGATTGACTCGCTCTCAGTTAGGACTTTCCCAGATGAATCGGTTCCTTGGCAAAGCCATTAGAAAATGCGAGTACCTGTTCTACTAGGGCATTTAATGATTTCACCCGCGTTAGGCTCTCCATTTGTTGTTGTAAGGCATCTGCCAGAGGTTGCGGTAAGATCTTTTGTAACGCCCCGAGGATTTCTACGCGTTTAATGGAGTCAATCCCTAGATCGGCTTCCAAATCCTGATCCAATCCCAGCATTTCTGATGGATAACCCGTGCGATCGCTGACTAGATTGACCAATGTTTGAATTAAGGCTGTCCGATCGAAAGCGGTCGGCTTTACGCTTGTTTCTATAGATGGTGTGACAGATGTGGGTGCAACAGAAATAGCGGCAACTGGTGCAGAGGTTACTACTGATGAGCTTTGCACCAGTTTCTCGACTATTCCATTCAGCGATTTAACGCGTGTCAAGCTCTCCATTTGCTCTTGAACATTAGCTGCAAGAGGTTGTGGCAAGATCTTTTGTAGCGCCCCGAGGATTTCTACACGTTTAATGGAGTCAATCCCTAAATCAGCTTCCAAATCCTGATCCAATCCCAGCATTTCTGATGGATAACCCGTGCGATCGCTGACTAATTCTAGCAACTTTTGAATGAGTTCAGCTTGACTGGCAAAGGCAACAGTTGATGCAGTAGTTACCACTTGAGGCGACGTTTGATGGATATGAGCAGTTGCAACGCTAATGGGTGCAAGGGGCTGAACTTGCTGAGGGATCTGGGGAAGTGGAACGATTGCAGGAATTGATTGAGTCGGTACTTGTTCGGGCGAGGAGGGAGCCGTCCATGTATACTCCTCTGAGCCCATCTTCATTGCCTTAGGAATATCAACGGTTGGAAGCGCTGGCTGGGGGGGATATACTTGATTGTGGCTTTGCGGATTGTGATTTTGTGGAGTATAGCCATTCGTATGGGTTGCTGCTCCTGCAATGTCAGTTGTTGGCAATGCTCTCAAGGATGCATGTCCCTGACTAGCTTGGACATAACCCAAAAACTGCCCCATTACTTGCTCTTGCAATGACAAAAACTGCCGCATTGTCTCTTGGTAAGAATTATAGGCAATTAAGGCAGTTGCCTCGGTTGCTGGCAAACCAGTAATTTCTGGCAGATTTGATGAGTTTGGTGGGAGAGGAGTTTTAGACATAGATACAGTTGTTGATCGAGCAGTTGTTGATTCAGGGGTTTTGAAGGAATTAAGAACAGGAGATTTTTGAATTGTACCGTTGGTAAGTGCATTATGCTTCCCATTGCCATTGGAAATCGCGTTTGTAGTAGCTGATTGGACAGAAATCTCAACAGGTACATCAACTTTGGGTTTACTAGGAATAGATGGAATGGATATTTTAGAATCAGTTAATGGCGGTCTTAAGTCAGAGTGATCGAGTTTGGGTTGCGTAGATCCATCTGCTAATAATGAATTTTCCAAGACTAAAGTTTCCAATGTAAGAGGTGGCTCTTTCCCTGTATACCCCACAGTGGCATCTTTAAGTCTGACATTACCACCTGTCACTAGCCAAGTAGTTTTAGGCAAGGCGGCAATCTGGGTAAGTTCCACTAAACGAGATAAATCAAGGGTTTTAACATCTCTTCCTTCGTACAGCGCTGTTAACTGCATCCCAACACCCTGGTTAGTTAACGTTGCTAAAGCGATTAAAAATCCTCGCATCCCGCCACCCTGACCATCTAGCGAAACAGCCGCAAACTTTTTACCTACAAGTATTTGACTGACAAGATTCGTCAGCACGCTCTTAGGTCCTAGTTCGAGGAAGACTCTTGCTCCATTTGCATACATGCTCTCAATTTGACCGACAAAATTGACTGCACTCAGCAAATGTTCGGATAGCTGCTGGCGAATTTTTGCTGGATCGTCTTGATAGGGGCTAGCTGTGGCATTAGCGTAAACAGGAATCTTAGGCAACTGCATCTTTGTATTGGCAATCGGTTCATTCAACGCCATTTGAGCAGAAGTTACTAGAGGAGAGTGAAATGCGCCTGATACGGGCAACATTCGGGCTAAAACTCCTGAGGCATTCAGTTTATCCACTACCAGTTGGACTTGTTGTTTTGTCCCAGAAATGACGGATTGCAACGGAGCATTGTGATTGGCAATTACCACATTGTCAACTTTCTGTAGTTGAACCAAGAGGTCTTCACGAGACATCTGTACTGCTGCCATTGCTCCTTCCGAAGCCTCACAGGCTTCGGCGATCACCCTGCCTCGTATTGCCGACAGCGTCAAGAAGTCTTCTCGTGAGAGTACATCAGCACAATGTAAAGAGGCATACTCACCGTAGCTGTGACCTGCTGTCATCGTTGGCTTTATACCCAAACGAGCAGCCAGATCCATAAATCCTACTGCCACCGTTCCAAGCGCGGGCTGTGCGATTTGCGTATTGGTCAATTGTTTTTGGTTCTGTTTTTCGGCATCAGTTGAGTAAGCGCTAGGAGGATAGATATATTGACTGAGGTGTTTGGGAAAACAAGAACGAAGATGGCGATCGGAAAACTCGATCGCTTGACGCACCTCAGGACAGTAAAGCGCAACTTCTCGAACCATGCCCGGATATTGCGAACCTTGACCTGGAAACAGAAATGCTAAAGGCTGCTCGACTACTTGGGCTGCGAGCGAAATTTGAATATGGGGTGGTAGCGGTTCAGTTTGCTCGTTAGGGGACAGCAAGCGAGTAATTGCCATGCTTAAAGCCTCCTCTAGTTGAGACAAACTATTGACAACTACACTTAGGCAAGCACTTAGATGTCCTTGGGCTTGCGATCGCTGGGCAAAAGTAAAAGCCAAATCTCGCAATTGGGGCTTGGCTCCAGCTAACAAATCAGCTTGTAGCCGCTGAACTTCTGTGGCTAGGCCAAGACGATCTGCAGCTCGAATGGTTAACAACTCGCAGGGCCAATCTACTGAGCCTAAAAGCGGCATGGCAAAGCTACCTTGGTATTCTTCTAAGACGGCATGAAAGTTAGTACCGCCAAAACCAAAAGCACTTACTCCTGCGCGACGAGGGTAATCTGGATGGGCTAACCAAGGCTGCACCTCATTCGGTAGATAAACAGGACTCTCAGGATCGGTAATTTGATCGAGCGGATTTTCCACCTGCATATGTGGAGGCACAACCTTATGGTGTAGTGCCAATGTTGCCTTCACCAAACCCACAATCCCTGCCGAGGCTTTGGTATGCCCAATCATCGTCTTAACCGAACCAATAGCACAGGACTTACTCGCTGCCTGATTCGCGACTAAAGTACTCGTGATGGTCTCTAGTTCTGCTCGATCGCCAACGGCAGTACCAGTACCATGAGCTTCGTATAAACCTAGAGTATTCGGAGGAAATCCAGCTTTAGCATAGGCACGCTTTAAGGCACGCATTTGACCTTCCGGTAAGGGGGCAGTCATGCCCAAGGCTTTACCATCGCTAGAACTAGATACGGCTTTAATGACTGCGTAAATGCGATCGCCATCCCGCTCAGCATCAGCCAAACGTTTGAGTACCACTACCGCTAAACCTTCGCTAATTGCGATTCCATCAGCGGATTTATCAAAACTACGCGACTTTCCGCGGGGTGAGAGCGCTTGGGTTTTACTAAAGCAGAAATAGGCAAAGGGACTTTGCACTGTATCAATACCACCCGCGATCGCGACATTGCTGCGACCGCTTTCCAATTCTTGTACGGCAAGACTCAGCGCTGCCAGAGAAGAGGCACAAGCAGCATCGACGGTAAAATTCGAACCACCTAAATTGAAACGATTGGCGACGCGACCAGCGATCACATTGAGCAGCAATCCCGCAAAAGTTTCTTCTGTCCACTCGGGCAAGCGATCCCAGACCTTGCTTGAAGGAGAATCAACAAAGCGAGGAATTTCCGAACGAGTTGCAAACTGCTGCCCCAAATCAGCAATACCCCCACCAGCTCCTAAAATGACAGAGGTATTTTCGCGATCGAAGTTCCCTGATTCGTATCCAGCATCTATCAATGCCTGTCGCACCACTTCTAAAGCCAGTAATTGCATAGGCTCAATTAATTTGAGCGATTTAGGTGGAATCCCATATTTCAGCGGATCGAAAGCAACATCATCTAAAAAACCGCCCCATTTAGAATAGATTTTGTCTCTTGCATGGCGATCGGGATCGTAATAAAGACGCCAATCCCATCGGTGAGCGGGGATTTCTGTAACGGCATCGATTTTATTGAGTATATTCGCCCAGAATGTTTCGGAATCTTGCGCTTTTGGTAATAGGGTACCAATGCCTACAATCGCAATATCAGTAGGATGTGCTGGTTGAGAGCGATCTAAGTCAGATGAAAAAGCTGCTGTCAGGACATGAAAACTATTCTCAGATATATCTCGATGCAAATCGCGGATATTACAGACCTGATGGCGCAAAGTCGCTACCTGACCAATCATGTACATACCATCTTTTTGTTGCTGGGCATTATCCACACGGACAATTTTCCCATCAACCGATCGGGTCAGTCCCTTAGAAGCAATTCTCAAACGACCTAGGGTTAAATCCTCTAGGGTGTTTTTAATATCTTCTGGCGAATTACCTGCTGCCAGCATCTGCCGATAGGTAGCATAAAACTCTCGAGCAAAAGGAGTGACCGCGCAACGACTGGCATGACCTGGCCCAGTTTCCAGATTCATCGTACTCGTACAAGAGAGCGCTTGCTTTTGGAACTCTGAAACAATCGCGCCACAGGACACAGCCTCCTCGGTGAACAAGTATGCAGTTCCCATCAAAACACCAATCTTCATGCCTCGCGCTGCCAGTGGTGCCGCCATTGCGCTCACCATAGCAGCAGAACAGGCATCGTGAATGCCGCCAGCAAATAAAATATGAATCTGCGATGATTTATCGGTAGGCACATCCTCCAACAACGTCGCAATCATACTTTCCCAGAGGACAAAGCTACTTAAGGGGCCAACATGACCACCACATTCGCGACCTTCAAAGACAAAACGATTTGCCCCCTGCTCTAAAAACATTTTTAATAAGCGAGGTGCAGGCACGTGAATGTAGGTGGCAATTCCCTGAGCTTCAAATTGGGCAGCTTGGTCTGGACGACCACCAGCAATCAAAGCAAAGGAGGGTTTTATGGCATTCACCGCAGCAATTTGTTCTTCTCTCAAGGAATGCGAGATAAAACCTAAAATACCGATCCCCCAAGAACGATCGCCAATCAATTCCTTAGCTTTTTGTAGCAGGGTTTGAACATCCTTTCCCCGCATTAACGCCAAGGCTAAGAGCGGTAGCCCACCACTTTTGGATACGGCATTGGCAAATTCAGCTGTATCGCTGACTCGGGTCATAGGACCTTGAACAATGGGATATTCAGTGCCATGAGAAATGGCTAGAGGAGAACCTGCTTTGAGCGGTTGTATGTCTTGAGCAAGCCTCAGATTATCTTCGCTCGTTTTGAGTAAAGCTTGGACAAATCGACCTGTGGTCTGATAGCGATCGCGGAAATCCGCAGCAAGCCCAACCGCTTGACCTATGGGCCAAGCTAGGTTTCCAGGCTCTCCCCAACCAATTAACTTTCCTGCTTGTTCTTGCCAACTCTCTGTGATTTCAATCCCATCTGCTTGCAATTCCATCTGCTGGGCAGTCTTTTGCAAAGTTCCAATGGCTTGAAACCCCGGACGGGAGAGCACGCGACAGATGCCACCCAGTCTCTCCCCGATCGCGATCGCTTCTTGCCCATTTAAGTTTCTCAATGATGCTTGCCAAGAAGCAGGCATGGGGGATTCTGGCATCAGCCATAACTGATCGTCTAGCAAGACACCTGCTGCGCCAGCGGCGCGACAAGCCGTAGCTGTATGAAGCCCAATGCCACCTTGCACATAGATTGGAAGTGTTTTTATGGCAAGCAATTTTTGCAACAGGATAAAAGCAGAATCTTCACCAACCCAACCACCACTTTCATGACCGCGTGCAACAAAACCAGAAACCAAAGGAAAATGCTGCGGATCTACCGATGCTACTTGTTGAGCATCGGTAACTTCTAATAAGATCCTATGGGTTTGTGCTTCAGATAGCGAGGCAACGATTGAAGCTAGCGATTGCCCCTGCCATCCAGTCAGAATCAACCAATGCTGGGCATGATTTAGAAGTTCTAATAGCGGCTTGCTGCTAGTAATTTGGTCAACTCGCAACCGCAAACCGATCGCTTCTGGGCGCGTAACCAATTTAAATAGCTGACTTAGCGTTTGACTCGCTCGCTCTAAATCGCAATCGCGGCAAAACTCACGGTCTAAAATTCCAATACCACCTGCTCGAATTACTGAAACTGCGATCCCAGGATGCAACAGTTCAATCGGACTGATAGAAAGACAAGCAAATGAAAGCATGAAAAATACCCTCTAAATCACCTAAATCCTTAAACTTTTGTCTGTCCGCATTTTTAAAAGCCTGCTTGACTATCCGTGCTGATAAGTCTTACCTAGCTTTTTAGAAATTAGACGTTTTTGGTTACTAGCGGGCTACTTTTGATATCTGGGATATATATTACTTCCAACCAGTTAAAACAACAAACCTTAAGTTTTAACCTAGCACTCTGTTGAAGTAAACAAATCCATCACTTGAATTACACGGTTCACAAACCTAAAAATAAGATAGGCATAGTTCCCAGTCAATGAAAAGGTTTGAGCTTCCCAATAAACTCTTAGATAAGTTTTAATATTAATGCAAAAAATCTAAAGTTTATTTAAGGCTGAGGCTGTAGTGGATGCATTCCGTAGAAAAAGCATGAAAAGTCACAATCTGACGTACTACAAGATAAAATTGGATTATATTTTAAATACTTTCGCGCGTTTTTGGAGGATTTACAATCCTTGTGAGTTATATAAAAGTTATATAGCTTTTATGTCGATTCCTTGTATTCATGTGGCAATCTCATTTCTAAACTGATTCCAAGGTACAACCTCAATTACTGTAAAGTTGTAACCGAAGTCACTTTGCAATCGTGATCTTTGCAGAAGCAAAACGCTCCCTCACCTTAAAATAATTGTGATTTACTATTGCTTTAAAGATACTGAATCTTTACTATTTCAAAGTACACCATTGCCGACTTTACACCTTGGATATTGAAGCTAACCCTACCTTAAAAGATAAAGTCTGTATTATCACTGGTGCTGGTAGTGGTATTGGTCGCGCCTGCGCCAAATTACTATTTAGTTATCAAGTTAAAGTCGTGTTAGTAGATGTCAATCAAGACAATTGTCAAGCTACTGAAGAAGAACTAAAAGCGATCGGAAATCCAGACAATATATTGAGTTTAAAACTCAGTGTTTGTAACGAGACGGATATGAGTAGTATGGCAAGCAAAACGCTAGATCGTTTTGGGCGCATTAATATTCTAATCGCCTCAGCTGGAATTTTACGTGGTGGTGGTGGTGTTAAAACAGCACTAGAAACTTCTCTCGAAGAATGGGAGAAAGTTTTACAGACAAATCTGACTGGAACATTTTTAAGCAATCGTGCAGTCCTTCCAACGATGCTGGCTCAAAAACAGGGCGATATTATCAATATTTCTTCAGTATCAGGTCGGCAAGGAAGAGCGTTTGATTCTGCTTATTGTGCTTCTAAATTTGGCATTATTGGATTGTCCGAATCAATCGCAGAGGAGGTAGCACCTGACGGAGTAAGGGTGCAAACGCTTTTGCCCGATGCTGTAGACACTCCTCTATGGCAACAAAATGGGACAGAATCGATTAAATCTCCAGTTTCCCTTCCTCCTGAACGAGTCGCAGAGTTTATCCTGTATCTTTTAACATTGCCAAGAGATACCTACTTGCTTAACCCAACGATCGCACCGTTAAAAATCCGCAAAAAACGCAGTAAAGGTTGAACGCGATCGCCTACTTACCGTTAGTTGAGATCGGCAAAAACTTTTATGGACAACTATGTTCCCAATATTAAACGTTTAAACGGAAGTGAGGTAGACCAACTAGAATTTGCCTATGCTCTAGCCGAAGAAAAGCGTCTAGATGAAGCAATCGTGGAACTTAAAGCTATGCTAGAAGTAAGTTCTACTTCTGTGCAAGCCCATGTAGCGATCGGCACAATTTATCTTCTACAGCAGAGATACGATGAGGCACTTGACTGCTTCCAAACGGTTATCCAGAAGGATGCACTCATGCCAGAAGCAGTACTGTATGCTGGAACAGTTTATATGCAACAGGGTAAACTACATCAAGCTCTGCAAGAGTTTGAAGCTACCCTCGATCTCGATCCTAGCTCCGCTAAAGCTTACCTAAGTATTGGCTTTGTATTTGCACAGCAAATGCAGTACGATTTAGCAGAAAAAAACTTTCGTCAAGCTTTAAAATTAGATGAGAAGATGACGCTATCTGGGGTATTCATTGCCCATATCTATCACAAGCAAGAAAGGTTTGAAGAAGCTATCTTGGAATTAAATAATTCCATTCATCAGGATCCAGATTTTTTAATCAGTTATGTGATATTGGGAAGCATTTACTTAGCGCAGCAAAAATATCGCTCGGCAAAAAACGCCTTTCAAAAGGCTGTAGATCTCAATCAAGAAGCGTACCTTGCGCGTTTGGGATTAGCGCGATCGCTGGTTCACCTGAATGAACTAGAATCAGTTCATCAAATTTTCAAAACGCTTCCCAAATTTTATTCCCCAACTTCTAAATCAAAAGAGTTATAGTTCTAGCACATTCTACTTATTTATCTATGCCAAATCATCTTGTATATATCGTTATGGATAGCTGTAGATATGACAGTTATCAAGCAGCAGTTACACCCAATATTGACAAGCTCGGAAAAGTTGAGTGTCGCTATAGTTATGCTTCTTGGACTTCTCCATCTCATTACACTTTGCTGATGGGAATGGTTCCTCATCAGAGCCCTCGTGGTGTATTTGCTTCTGAAGTGTACAAGCAAGAGTTTGTCAAATGGGTAGATCGTCTGGGCATTCCAGATTTATCGTTTAAAAGCTTTATCCCATATTTGTCATTACCTAAGGTCTTACAAGACAATGGCTATCGCACGATCGCTAGAGTCTCAATGCCCGTACTCAATCAATTCACCAGTATCAATCAGCATTTTCATGACTACAAGCTCATGGGAAATCACAATGATTTTGCCACAATGGTCAAGGAAATGGAGTTCCCCGACGATCAATCACGTTTATACTTCTTCAACCTAGGAGAGACCCACTACCCTTACATGCTTAAGGGGGACGATATGCCTCGCATCTCTGGAGTGCATGGAGTCTTTAAAAACATGGATGAATTCTTGCTAGTTGGGAATAAACCCGATGAGAAAACGTTCTTTGAGTTAGAAGAAATGCAACGGTTGCACCAGCAACAAATAACTTGTGTGGAGTACATCGATAAGTTGATTGGCGAATTAATGAACAAATGCCCTAAGAATACTCACATTATTGTTACCGCAGATCATGGTGAGCTATTTGGAGAGGAAGGATATTTTGGACATGGCCCAATCATGCATTCTAAATGCTTTGAAGTTCCCTTTGTAGAAGGAATACTGCCATAACTTCAGCCAAGTGTGGAGAACGAGCATATTTCATGGGGTTTTCTCTGAGAAGCATTTGAAGCATAATATTGTTTCAGCACAATCCAAAGTCAAGTCATAGGTTTCGAGTCGCGAAATGGAAGCAGGCATGGATCGACAGTTACAGCATTAATGGGCTGTTTTACTAAACCCACGATCGCATCAGCCAGTGATGCAACACTGATAGAATGTCCGCCAAAGCGACGAGAAAAAGCATTTACTGGAACGAGTGAGGTTGTTACCAATCCTGGCAGCAAAACCTGTACTCGAATTCCATAAGTACTGACTTCCTCGGCTAAAGACTGAGAAAACCCCACCACCCCAAACTTAGACGCACAGTAGGCAGGAGCATAGGGCTGACCCCGCAGACCATGTATGCTGGTGGCAGAACTTATATTAATAATCTGCCCAGAGCCTTGAGAAATCATGGTTGGTAATACAGCTCGATTGCTTAAGAACACTCCTGTAAGATTAACGTTGAGGATTTCATTCCACTCATCCAAGGGAAGCACTGCTGAGGATGGCGGGATGATGCGCTCAGATCCAGATTTTTTGCCTAAACCAGCACTCGCTATTAATAGATCGATCCTTCCAAATTTCTCTAATGTCTTCTCTACCATGATCTGCATATCTGCCTCATGCGCTACATTTAAGGCTAATCCTTGGTGAGGGCGGTTAGATGGGAACTGATTGAGATAGTTAAGCGTTCGATCGATACCTTGATGATTTGTTCCAACCACCACAATCTGAAATTGCATATTCGCCAAAGCAATGCAGGTGGCTTGACCGATGCCACTACTCCCACCAGTTACAATGGCAACTTTTCCCCGAAACAAACCTTCACTGTTCATTAAGTCAAACCAAATTAAGTTTCAGAATTGAGAAGACTAATCTATAAAACCTTGCCAAACTTCGCAACCACCACGGGGATTGTCAACATAAACCCACTTATCATCTTCTCGAACGGCTACTCTTGGACCATATGCATTGGCAGTACCGACAAATAAGCCGTAAGGAGTAGGAACCAAATTACGAATCCCTACATTGTAAGGATTGTCAAACCCTTTCTTGTTGACGGGTAACCAGTTCTCTCCATCCCAACTACGCCATAACTCAAATCCAACGTTTTTCACTAGCTTTTCTACTCCAACTTGGGAAAGTAAACGACGACCTGGGTCTTGTAATTTATCAACAAATGTCCAGGGTAAAAACCCACTGGCATCATATGTCCCCACATATAGCCAACCATCGTAAACACCCATACGCCAGCAGTAGCCATTAAACAAGTTGCCAAAACCAGGCGAGAGCGCGCTCAAAGGCTTTTTTTCTCCATCAGGTGTTTTTCGAGCAGAACCAACGATCAAATCCCATTGACCGTCTGGGAAAATACGGATCAATTCTGCAGCTGCAGGTCCAATCTTATTGATTAGATCGTACCCACCGTTTTGAATGCCCGACCCAATATACAATGCACCTTTAAATGGTTGCAAACTCACAGCAATTTGGTTTAAAGAGCCACGATAGGCACCCTGTTCCATGACTTTCTCCCATTTATAAGGAGGATCGCCCGTACCATCTGTACGCCAAATCTGAAATCCTTGATTGTTAACTGTACCTGCATAGAGCCAATCTTCGAACGTACAGAGAGAAAATGTGCCTAAATTTTCTTCTTCACCAAAACCCGGCAGGCTAACTGGTTGCCATTTGCCTTTTGCAGGATCTCGACTTTCATAAATCACTGGAACGCCAGAAGTGTTCATTTTACCTCCCTTAGCCGCTGTGGGAGAAGTAAACAACCGATTTTTAAAGGGAATCAGAAGTCGAGTCGTAGTAATTGGCAAACCAACAATGCCGTATTCGGAAACAACTGTAAAATTTTCTCCGTCCAGCGATCGCATCACTAATGGACCAGGTCCCCGACCTGCCGACCATGTACCTACATAGAGGGCTGGCTCTGGATCGGACTCCCCCTGAAAAACAGCAATTGCCCGATATCCAATATCGCGAGACAGTTCGGTACCATCTGTACCCAAAACCATAGGAGAACGAAATACTTGTTGCCATTGCTGTTTTAGTGGGCAATAGCGCCATATTTGCGCTCGTCGATCCAGTTTGTAAAGTTCATCGACACTGTCTGGACAATCGACTGGCCAAATTTCTAAGTTACTCAACCCGCCTGTTAGCACTTGCGTAGTCAACTTAAGCATGCAGGAGTTTGAGCGGGTAGTACCCACATACAAGCGATCTTTAAACCAAATCATTGAATGAGCGTAGCTATTATGCCCGTCGCCAAAGCCATTCTCACAAATTTGACGAAAATTCCCAAAACCCAAGCCAGGACGTGGAGTTGGGTCGAAAGGCTGTTTGCGTTTTAGGTCAATGGACACAAGATTTAATGATTCTGAATATTTGTGGTTTTTCGCATCAAAGCTAGTTTCTAGAGCTATGGATATCTATCAAGAATTTCACCACTTGCTTCACAAGCATAATTCTGAGCCATTTACTAATGTGAATTTAGCGAATGTGAATCCAAGCCCATAGACCTTTAGGAGTTTCTAAGAGAGTTATCCAGAACAACAGATAAGTCGGGCAATCAATCACATTTCCCAAGGCAAGGAGATTTTAGGATGAGGATTTCACTGCTTTTGCTTATGTACCGCCTAGAGATAGCTCACCTCAATCTAGATATTAAAGCGTTTATTCTTTTTTGTGAAAGACTGATTTTTCTATATCAATCTTAACGGTTTGTTAAAAGTTTTAATATCTGTGATGCGATCGCCACCGATCCTAAAATGCTTACTAGATCGCCCTAACCTTGAGCAACCATAGAATCCATGGCGTATCGATCGTGAAATCTCGGCTTCACGCCCCAGATAGAACCTAAACTTGAGTATGCGTCATATATAATCTAGGGACTTGCCACGTACACTGGCTTGAGTCATGTTGTTAAGATCTGAGCAAATTTAATGAAGGTTACTTTAGAAAAACTCCCCGCCAGCCAAGTTGGTTTTGATATCGAAGTCGAGGGAGCCAAGTCGCAAGCGATCTACGATCGCATGGTAAAGAAACTCACGCAGACGATGCAGGTGCCAGGGTTTCGCAAAGGTAAAGCCCCTAAGCAGCTAATTTTGCGTCAAGTTGGTGTCCAACAGATCAATGCTAGTGTCTTGGAAGAACTGATAGAAGACACATTACAAAAAGCTTTAGCGGAGCAAAAAGATCTCAAAGCGATTGGGGGCTTTGAACTCGTTTCAGATATCGAAGAATTGATCAAGCAATTTGCACCCGGTCAAGACTTACAGTTTAAAGCTGCCATTGATGTCCAGCCAGAGGTCAAATTAAACAAATATCAAGGCTTTGAAGTTAAGGCAGAAAAAATTGAAGCCGATCTGACCCAAGTTGATAAAACACTGCATGACTATCAAGTTAGAAAGTCAACGCTCGTGCCTGTGGAAAATAGAGGCGCACAACTTGATGATGTTGCAACGATCGATCTCAAAGTCATTGACTTAGAAACGGGTGAAGAGATTGCAGATGCCAGTGAAGATGGTATTCAGGTCGATGTCAATGAAAACGATTACATTCCTGTCGTCGTGCAAAACCTGATCGGAGTAGCGCTTGACGCAACCATCGAAATTGAGTCAGTTTTTCCCGAAGATTACTACCCTGAAGAGTATGTAGGGAAAAAGATTAAATATGTAGTCACTCTCAAAGATTTAAAGGCAAGAGAACTGCCTGCATTAGATGATGAATTTGCCCAGTCCATCAGTGAAAAGGAAACGATCGCTGAGTTGCGCGAATTTTTAGAAAAGCGCATTCTCGATGAAGCCGAAGAAAAAACAAAGGCAAACAAGGAAAATGCAATTTTGCAAGCATTGGTGGCTGAACTTGAAGTGGACTTACCTGCGAGCTTGATCAAGCAAGAAGTTAATTTCTTGGTGCAGCAACAGGCAATGTATCTCCAAAGGCAGATCGATCCAAAGTTTGCCAAGCAATTGTTTACGCCTGAACTGGTGAAAGAAATGCGACGGATCAACGAACCCGAAGCGATCGTGCGCCTAAAACGTACTCTGGCTCTGGCTGAAGTCGCAAAACTAGAAAGCGTCACCGTTCCTGAAGATGCGATCGCCGCACGCGCAGAGGAAATCAAGCAATCGGTTCAAGACAACAATGTCGATCCTGTTAGACTAAGAGAAGTCGTAGAAGACGAACTGGTTACAGAAAAAGTTTTAGAGTGGTTGACTGAAAAAGCCACAATTGAACTTGTGCCAGAAGGTTCTCTCAAACCTGAAGTAGAGCCAAGTTCAGATGTCGAAGCCAACCTCGAAGCAGGTTCAGAGGCAACTAGCAGCAATGCCATAATCGATGTGGCTTCTGAAACCGTAGCTCCCGAGAGTGAAACGACTGAGAGCGTTGAACCTGTACCTACACCAAGTATCACTAAAGGGAAAGGCAAGGCTAAGGCAGACAAGCAAGCCGCAAAAAATGCTACAAATGAGTAAGGTTAGATTGTAAATCACACCAAGATTCGGACTCGGTTGAATGGCTTGATTTAAGTTTAGATATTTTGAGTCATAATAACTCCAAAACTGCTACGCCAAAATCAAGCCCAAACACAACACTCAAAGGTTAAAACTCAGCTTTTTTGCATAGATAGCGTGAAATTATGTTCCAATCCCAATACATAGCTCCACATTTAGTCTCACAAATGAATCCGTCGCAACTGACTAACGCGATCGGTTCAATAAACTCCCATGGTTCGCTTGCCAGTTTGACCACCAATGAAGTCGTTCCTATGGTGATAGAACAATCAGGCAGAGGCGAAAGAGCTTTTGACATTTTTTCACGTCTACTACGAGAGCGTATTGTTTTTCTTGGTAGCCAAGTGGATGACTCCGTTGCCAATGTGATCATGTCACAGCTATTGTTTTTAGAAGCCGAAGATGCCGAGCGTGATATTTACCTCTATATCAACTCCCCTGGCGGATCGGTAACAGCAGGGATGGCAATCTATGACACCATCAAGCATGTGAGACCAGATGTCAGTACGATCTGTATGGGTATTGCTGCTAGTATGGGGGCATTTTTATTATCTGCTGGTACAAAGGGCAAGCGCATGTCTCTACCCAATGCTCGAATCATGATCCACCAGCCCTTAGGTGGAGCGAGAGGACAAGCCGTGGACATTGAGATTCAAGCTAAAGAAATTCTGTACCACAAACGCACGCTTAATGCCCTGATGGCAGAACATACAGGTCAGCCCTTAGAGCGGATTGAGCAAGATACAGAGCGAGATTTCTTTATGTCTCCCCTAGAAGCACAACAGTATGGTCTAATAGACCAAGTTTTAAGTAAGCCGACCGTGCCCCAACCAGCCCTATCCCTAGCATAGCCATAGTGAGATAGCTATTATGCCCAGTAAATATGACTCCCATCTCAAATGTTCGTTCTGTGGTAAATCACAGGAGCAGGTACGCAAGCTCATTGCAGGACCTGGTGTGTATATCTGTGATGAGTGTGTAGACCTCTGTAATGAGATTTTGGATGAGGAGCTATTTAATGGCACCTCGCCCCAAGCCCCGCCACGCAGCAAAGAATCACCCGCTGAAAAACGTAAACCCAAGCCCCTCAATCTCAGTCAAATTCCTAAGCCCCGTGACATCAAACGCTACTTAGATGAGAATGTCATTGGTCAAGATGAAGCCAAAAAGGTTTTATCGGTGGCAGTCTATAACCACTATAAGCGTCTCAGCTTTTTACAATCTTCAGGTAAGCCTAATAATGAAGATGGTGTTGAACTGCAAAAGTCGAATATTTTATTGATCGGGCCAACTGGATGTGGAAAAACGCTGCTTGCCCAGACCCTAGCTGAGATGCTAGATGTTCCCTTTGCGGTCGCTGATGCCACCACACTCACGGAAGCTGGTTATGTCGGCGAAGATGTCGAGAATATTCTTTTACGCTTGCTGCAAGTAGCAGACTTGGATGTAGAGGAAGCACAACGGGGCATTATCTACATTGACGAAATCGACAAGATTGCGCGAAAAAGTGAAAACACCTCCATAACCCGCGATGTTTCGGGTGAGGGCGTACAACAAGCCTTGCTCAAAATGTTAGAAGGTACGATCGCCAATGTGCCACCGCAGGGAGGGCGCAAGCATCCCTATCAAGATTGCATTCAAATTGACACCAAAAACATTCTGTTTATCTGTGGTGGGGCTTTTGTTGGTCTAGACAAAGCTGTAGAACAACGCATTGGCAAGAAGTCGATGGGCTTCATTCAGCAAGGAGAAACCCTGCCTAAGGAAAAGCGCACGGCAGATATTCTCAAACACGTCCAGCCCGAAGATATTGTCAGGTTTGGCATGATTCCAGAATTTATCGGCCGCATTCCTGTAACCGCTGTCGTCGATCCCCTAGATGAAGGTGCGTTAACGTCCATTCTTACAGAACCTCGTAGTGCGCTTGTCAAGCAATATCAAAAATTGCTCCGCATGGATAACGTCCAGCTAGAGTTTCATGCCGATGCGATCGTCGCGATCGCAAAGGAAGCCTATCGACGCAAAACAGGAGCCAGAGCTTTGAGAGGCATCGTCGAGCAGTTAATGCTAGACGTCATGTATGAGGTGCCCTCTCGTAAAGATGTCAGCCGCTGTGTGATTACCCGCGAAATGGTCGAAAAGCTCTCTACGGCTGAGATTATTCCCCACCCCTCGGTGTTACCAAAACCAGAGTCTGCCTAAGTTCGGCGAATAAGGGCTATTGATGCATCAGGAGTTGCTATCTCATGACATCGCGATCGATGTCACAATGGGATCAGCCACTTCCAGCTTGTTTCTATGCCTCCTCATTACCCGCCCGTCATGTTGGTTGACGGCTACAACGTCATCGGGGTTTGGCAACGACTACAAGCTATGCGCGATGCTGTAGGCTTTGAGTCAGCCCGCTCTGAACTGATCGAAACCATGATTAACTTTAGTGCTTATCATGGTTACAAAACCACGGTGGTATTTGATGCCTATAACCTTGACACAGCGGGCAAAACAGAGAAACTGACAAAACATCTAAAGCTTCACTATACCGAGCATAAACAGACTGCCGATACCTATATCGAGAAAGCCTGCGGGCAGTTTTATCGCGATCCGATGCGCCACCTCAAACGCATCATTGTGGTGACCTCAGATCGCGCCCAACAATTGACTGCGATCGGCTTTGGTGCTGAGTGGATGTCTGCGCTAGCTTTGCAGCAAGAAGTAGAAATTACCTTCAAATCAGTGAAGCATCGCCAGAAAGCCCAAGCCCAAGATACGAAAAAGCTACTAGGAAATCGGATCGATCTCGAGACAAAAGAACGTTTGGCAAAGTTGCGTGAAAGCTTAGATTGAAACTGCTAGTCTTTCCAAAGCGCAATTCCACCTAACAAGCCCAGCTTATTCGACACAATTTTGACATTCTCAGGTAGCTGGATCGTAATTTTTTTGGCATTACCGCCACCAATATAGAGATAGTCATAGTTGAACAGGTGGTAGAGAGAAGCGATCGCTTTGACTAATCGACGATTCCAAGTTTTTTCACCGACTTTATCTAGGGCTGCCTGCCCCAGTCGTTGTTCGTAGGTATCGCTACCGCGAAATGGATGCTGTCCCATTTCTAAATTGGGTAATAACTTACCGTCCACAAAGATTGACGAACCAAAGCCCGTTCCCAAGGTCACAACGAGTTCTACCCCTTTGCCCGCGATCGCACCTAAACCCTGAACGTCGGCATCATTGGCAATGCGCACGGGTTTACTCAGCTTTTCGGTTAGAACCGTTTTTAAGTCAAAATTGTCCCAGTCTGGATCGAGATTGATTGCGCCCTTCGTCACACCCCCATGCACGACACCAGGGAAGCCTACGGACACGCGATCGAATTCGCCTTGCATTGCAGCTAGCTGAACAACTACGTCAATCACTGCGTCAGGTTTGGCAGGTTTAGGGGTTTCTAGTCGCACCCGACTGGTTTTAGGCACGCCATTTGCATCCAAGACGATCGCTTTGATACCACTGCCACCCACATCAACTGCTAGGGTTAATTTCTGTTCGAGACTCAGCATTGTTTCAATTATGGTCACTTATGCGCATGATGTATTTTGGCAGTCTACAGGCGTTAATTCACAATTGATTTGAGAATCTGGCAGTTTCCAAAATTTTCACTCCTCCGTTGAAGCCAACCATTGACACTACAAGAACATCTCAAATGATTTAGGATAGCGATAGTAGGTCGAATTGGTCGCATTTCTTGTTTACCCTATGCAAAGTTGACTATGACGATAGAGCGATCGCTGCGTGCCCCTGCCGAAATTCTTAACATCGCCAGTACAGTACTCAAGCAAAAAGGCTATACACCTCTCAAGCTAGCAGAGGAAATGGGACTCTCGGCAGAATTGGTAGAAAAGTTTTTTCGTGGCGAATCCGTCGATTCGCATACTTTTTTAAGTGTATGTCAGAGATTGGGGGTCAATTTGAGATCGCCCAATCATGCTCCCCAACCATCCCCATCGGTAAGTCCTTCAGCAAATCTTCAAAGCGATCCTCAAAGCGTTCCAACGCTCAACTCCGAGCAGATTGTTCAAGAGGTACGACAAAGCATCCGCGAATCGATTCAAAGGCAATGCGATCGCTTACGCGTACTTGGAATGGCTGAACCACTGAAACTTCGGGATATTTACACAGCTCCCAAATTCTTTGCCCAGATCCCCAGTCAAAGACGACTGAGTATCGATGAACTGCTTAAGGATGAAAGTTCTAGCAGTTTTGAGAGTTGGCGACGGCAAGTTCCCACAACTCCCGCCTTAGAAATCGCTCAAAAACATCATAAACTCACAATCTTAGGCAGATTAGGCGCAGGCAAAACCATCTTACTCAAATATTTGGCGTTGGCTTGCATTGCTGGAGATTTTTGCCCCGATCGCGTGCCAGTTTTTCTATCACTTCGAGAATTTGCCCGAGAATTTGCAAATTTAGACTTTACGGGAGCGCCAATCAGCCTAGCTCAGTATATTGCCCAACAATTGGCTAACTATGGCGTAGAAAATAACCAATCAAGCGAACATTTGCTGCGCCATGGCAAATTATTGCTGCTGTGTGACGAATTAGACGATGTCAGCAATCTCGCGAGACGCAGTGTCATAGGGAAAATTAGTCAACTTGCCGATCGCTTTCCTCAACATCAGTGGGCGATCGCCTCTCGCAGTTCTAATCACACCCATCTGCTCGAACAATTTACTACTTTTGAACTAGCCGACTTTGACGTTTTGCAAGTTTACAGATTTGCAACGAAATGGTTTCAAGTAAATGGCGATCGAAACCCTAGCACAAGTACGAATCGAAAAAAACAAACCTCAAATGAATTCGACCAACTTATGCAATTTATCGATCAAAAACCGCTCCTTAAAGAGCTCGCGAGTAGCCCTCTTGTACTTTCCCAAATCTGTTTAGCGTTTCAGCAATCGAGGCAATTGAATGAATTTGGTTTCTACCGTGAAGTTTTAGATCTTTTGCTGCAAGATTGGCAAGCGACCAAAATCGATATTCCCGATGGCGCTCCCCAGACAAGCGAGAAAAAGGCACTGCTAGGACATTTAGCGATCGCGGCGCTTGACCGCCATGGATATTTTTGGGATCGCGCCCAGTTAGAACAAGAAATTCAAACCTTTAAGATCAGAGTCAATCTAAATCAGGCGATCGATAGCAGTGATTGGCTAGAAATCTTCAAAATACAGCATGGGTTAATTGTAGAACCAGCAAAGGACATCTTCTCTTTTTCCGATCGGGCTTTACAAGCCTCGCTTGTCGCCCACAAAATAGCCACTAGTAAGAATCCTGCTGCACTCAAATATTTGTGGCGGCACTTGGGCGATCGCCGTTGGCATGATGCGATCGCGATCGTAGTCAGTATGGCTATAGCACCAGAAGAACTGATCCGAGCAATTCAAAACTATGCCGAATCCATGGTTGCCAACGAGCCCAAAATTCAGCAATTTTTGGCTTGGGTAAGCCAACAAGTGCTTTATCTCAAGTCGCCCTTTAAACTAGTCGCCGTCAAAGCCTTTTATCTCGATCTCGATCTAGAGAAAACCCGCACGCTCGATCGCGCCCGCGCCCTTGATATTGCCCATTCCCGTTCTTTAGAACGCGCACAGATGCGAGCAATGCATAGGGAGGGTGAAATGCATACAGACACTGGCATAGATGTCGATCAAGCAATTACCCTTGCCCTAAACCTCGATCTTGCGCTTTATTTTGTCAGTTACCCGATTTTGCAACTTGCTTCGGCTCTAGATCCGCAACTTGGTAAAGCTCTGGCTAAACTGAGGCAAAAACTTCCAGATCTGGGGCGCGATCGCGAAAAATTTGCTCAATGGTGGCAAGCAAGAGGCTTAGAGTGGTCAAAACAGTTACGGGAAGTGATCATTCAGCATCGTAAAGGCATACAAGACTGGGAATTTAGCGAGTCACAGCTCGCTCTTCTGCGACAGTACCATGATGCCAATAAACTTTTGGCTGATTGTCTCAATGCTTGTCCCTACATAGATCCGACTATACGAGAAAATATTGAATCTTCCTTATTTGCATCTCGATTACCCCACGATGACGACCAAACCATTTTGCAAGGTTAGGAATGCATCGAAATCGATCCCCAAGCCTTAGCGTTTGGATCCTGTCAGTCCGAGAAGAGTCTAGGATATATACTTAGTATGTTTTTGTTCTCCAGTACTGGTTTCTGAATCTAGGCTAAGCAGTTATTTTCCGTGATGAAATATTGGTATGAAACGCATGCTGTAGCACAGCGCATCTTGCTGGAGTTATGGCGGCGCAAGCGCAGTCTAGTATTCTGGGTAGTCTTTCCCATTTCAATTTTGGTAATTAATGGGCTGATTTTGGCAGAACGCGGAAAGTTTCCGATCGCGCAAGGCATAGAGCAGGCAGCACCGCCCACCCTGATGGGATCGGCGCTTTTCTTTAGCTGCTTGGGGGGCGCTGTGGCAACCGTGGTCTCGGAGCGCGAACAACGCACGCTCAAACGCTTATTTTTATCGCCTTTAAGCGGGATTTCTTATTTTCTCGGAATTTTTGTCGCCCATGGGGCGATCGCCCTAGGACAGGTCTTGTTGGTTTTTACGATCGTCGTTTCTCAAGGTTCGTGGATCAAAGGCTCGATCCTATTGGCAGGGAGCATTATTTTATTGGGGATTTTAGCCTATGTCGGATTGGGCTTTTTGCTAGGAACGCAATTTGCGCGGCGCACCGAAGATGTCAATTCCCTCGTCGCAGCCTTTGGCGTCCCCCTGTTGATTTTAGGTGGATCGTTTTTTCCTGTATCTGTTTTCCCCCCCGTGTTGCTGAGCTTAGCCGAATTTAATCCGATCTATCACATGAATGAAGCCTTATATGGGGTCGTCGTCAATGGCGATGGGTTAGAAGCGATCGCCAACCATTATGCCTTTTTGAGCGTCTTTGCCGTGGCAATGGTGATTTTGGGATGGTTATCTTATCAACGTATGCTCATAGGCGAAAGGAGACTATAAAGCCTGTGCTACAAGTTGACAAACTGAGTAAGTCCTATGGCAAGAAACGGGTTCTGCAAGACCTCAGCTTCCATCTCAAACGCGGTGAAGTTTATGGTTTGCTAGGGCCCAATGGCGCAGGCAAAACCACGACGATCAATATTTTGTGCGGGCTGCTAAGCGCGGACAGTGGCACTGTTCAGTTGGATAATCGCCCCGTTTCACTGGCTACTCGCGCCGAGATTGGCGTAGCGCCCCAAGAAAATTTATTTTATGGTAGCCTCACCTGTGAGGAAAATCTCTGCTTTTTTGCTCAGATTTACGGACTCAGAGGCAATAAATGTAAGCAAAGCATCCAAACCTGCTTAAAGTCAGTGGGACTGTTAGATCGAGCTAGCAGTCTGGCTGAAAACCTCAGCGGTGGAATGCAACGACGATTGAGCGTTGCGATCGCCCTAGTGCATCAACCCAAGTTGGTGGTGCTAGATGAGCCCACTACGGGTCTCGATATTGAAACCCGCTATGAAGTTTGGGATCTGATTCGCAACCTCAGCCAGCAGGAGATTACGGTGCTGCTCACGACCCATATGCTGGACGAGGCAGAACGCCTCTGTCAACGTATTGGCATTATCAAACAGGGGAAACTCTTGGCTGAGGGCAGCATGGAATCACTGCGCCAGTGGGTTCCAGCCAAGGAAGTGGTCACGATCTGTACGCCAGTTGAAGACCTCGCGATCGCAAGGGGCAAAGAACTCGGATTTCCTCACCGTCGCTACGGTCGAGACCTTGCCTTTTGGATGCCCAAGACCGTGGAACTCAAGGAGATTATCAACTGCTTTGATGGCATCCCTCTTGATTCGATCGTGCGACAGCCCGTCAGTCTAGAACATATCTATGTCGAAGTCACCCAAAGCATGGGTGAGAAAAGCATGGATGGGAAAGAAATTTTCAACAAACAAAATTCCTAAGTCCCGATCTCTCCCATCCCTCTGTGCCAACCCTTAACCTTGCCAATGCAATTCTAGTGAAAGATTAGCTATTACCTTTATCCGTGCCATTTTCAGAACTGGGTGGGGCTGACTGAGCGTCGATCGATGGCTGCGTGTTTGACACGCCATCTTCTATAACTTCTAAAAGATCTGGACGACGAGTGCTCGTAATTTCTGGGTTTGTAGGTGCTTGCGGCGCAGGGGGTAACTGCTTGATGCGATTTGCCTCCTCAGCAGTTGGTGCATTCCGACGAGGCGATCGCTTAGGTTTGCTAAACGATTTCCAACCTGCTTTGAACCCCGCAAACGCACTTTTCGTTGCCACAGTCACATTGACAGCACCCTTTTTCACACCTTTAATGCTGTCATTCACCTGTTTTACTGCTTCACCAGCACTTTTTGCCCCTTGGTTGAGTTCGTCACTGAGTTCGCTGATTTCTAAACCAGTCAAGCGAATGGCTTCGAGGGTGGGTGGTAGCTCCCGTGAAAGCGTCTCTGCTAACCTTGCCACACTCCGTCCTGCCCTTGCCAGTTCCTGAAATGCAGGGATCGCTGTCAAAAGTAGTGCTGTGAGGCAAACTGCCACCAGCAAAAATGATAATGCTAACCAGAATATTGGCTCTGCCATAGGGGTTGGGATCAATGGTCAGTGAAAAAATATCTAATCTTCATCTTCCTGTGTCGCATTTCTCAAATTGGGCTGAGCAGGGCTGACGGAATAATCAAGTTCTTGGCGCAGTTTGGTACTGGCTTCTTGCCCTACAGCGATCGCTTCTTGCAAGCGTTGCATGGCATCGTCAATCGTGCGTTGTGCGGTTTCCGTAAACCGATCTGCTTGGTACTGTACATTAGAACCAATTTCTTCGGCAATCTTGGGTAGATCGTCTGCCGATTTGCGGAGGAGTTGCCGCGTTTCTTTGCCCGAACGCGGAGCAAACAATAATCCCACGGCTGCCCCAATGGTGCCACCAATCAACAAACCACCTAAAAATTTACCTGCGCCGTTTGCCATATTGTTCATTCCTTCTTGATATGCGGGATTTTCGAGGTCGGCTCCACAATCCCTTTACCGTTGCTTGGAAACGACTAAAAGCAAACAAAACCATCTCTACTTTCTGTAGCTGCGCCACGAGAGCTTGATATTTTTGCTTAGCTGTCGTAGCCCCTTTTTGACCAGTCATAATTGCAGGAGGTGATACAGACAAACCTTTGTGACAAGAAGCTTCCCAGCCATCTACTTTTCTTACCGTGGCAATAAAAGCAGATCGCAGTAACCAAATTTGTCGTGTTGCCCAAAGCAATCCCGCACTTAATAATAAATTTATCGTAATAACAATCCAGATCATAACTTTTGTAAATATTTACTTAACCGAATCGCTACAAAACGATAGTCAAATGACAGATAAAATCAGGAAAAAACCTGAATCCTTGATTTGGAACCCCAAATCTGCTTAAACGTCCGACAATATAGTTAGGTTATATTGACACATAGTTGAGATGCAAACTAGAAAATTGTCTGATAGTTCAGTAGCCCTTTTACATCCATTTCCCCATCTCATTATCCATGCTGTAGATGGGCAACAGATGATCCCTTTAACCAATGTTGATTTTTGGACAATTGGCAGGGATTATAACAACTCGATTGTGTTAACTGATAAATGGGTATCTCGCAATCATGCGACTTTACAGATTGTTGGTTCATCTAAAAATAGTGAGGCGATCGATCCTTTAGTCAGAGGCGATCTGAGAAACCGCAACTCCCATCACGATCAAGGCAGCTTTTATTTAGTCGATTTGGGTAGCCAGAATGGTTCGTTTGTAAGAGGCCAGAGAGTGACGCTACCGATCTTGCTAAAAAATGGCGATCGCCTGATGATTGGCAAGACAGAAATGGACTTTTATTCACCCCATAAGCGCGAGCATCATCGTGCCGTTCCAGATAATTTGCGGCTGTTTTATCAACCTACTGCACCTGTGACTAGCTCTGGTTTAACCCCCTCAGAAAGTAGGGTTTTCTGGCAGGTCGTACAGGGTTTTACCAACAAAGAAATTGGCAAACGGTTGCAGATTAGCCCTCGCACTGTGCAGACCCATTTGAGTAGCATTATGACGAAATTAAATCTAGAAAATCGCTCTCAAATTGTCAGATTTGCCTATGAAAATAACCGCATTCCTCCCAATACTCCCAGCGTCTAAAGTAGCGCTCGAAGCGTAGCTGTCTGGTTGGGCAAAATGCCTAACCTGTAGGATTTTTTGTGCTTTCATCGCGATCGCTAGATTTTTAGAATTCATCCCAACCTGTGCAGATATCACCACAGATAAATTCAGCGCGATCGCATCAAATTCCAAATGATTTGTCACCATTTTTTGCGATCGCCAATTACCTGTAGGGGTTTTGCATTTGCGTCACTATTTCTAAACTCATCCCCAAAACCTTAATCTGCAAATGCAAAACCCTCTGTCTATCACAAATTGTTTCTGCGTTGTGGAGTTTTGGGCAAAGCATTCCCATTTGACGATCTTGGTGAAATGCGTAAATATCTGCGGGGATGCTTAGCCCCTAAAATGATCGCTTTTGTTTCGTGTTTTTGGATGGGAAATGTACAATTGTGAGGCAACCTCAAAGGTGATGTAATGGCTTCACGGATCTACTCACTGTCGTTTGTTGTGATAACTGGTCTGTTTGCCATCCTATGCCAAACCGATTTGCCTTTTTTGACTGCCCAAGCACAAACAACACAAGACCGTAAGGCAGAGGCAGATCGATTGCTCAAGGTGGGAAATCAGCAGCTTGCAAAGAGTCAGTATCAGGAAGCCTTGCAGTTATGCCAATCAGCATTGGATATCTATCGATCGAGCGATAATCGTAAAAGTGAAGGAAATACGCTCATCGTTTTAGGCTGTACAAATAACTATCAAGGACAGCACCAAAAAGCGATTGTTTTTTTTCAGCAATCCTTAGCGATCGCCAAACAGATCGGAGATCGCACTGGTGAAGTATATTCGCTCATCGGTTTAGGCAGTGCATATAACTATCTAGGACAGTTCCAAAAAGCATTTGTTTTTTTTCAGCAATCCTTAGCGATCGCCAAACAGATCGGAGATCGTAGTGGTGAAGTATACTCCCTCTTTGGTCTAGGCTATGCGTACGGTTCTTTAGGACAGTTCCAAAAAGCAATAGATTACAGTCAGCAATCCTTAGCGATCGCCAAACAGATCGGAAATCGTAAGGATGAAGGATATGCGCTTATCGGTCTAGGTAGTGCATATAACTATCTAGGACAGTTGCAAAAGGCGGTTGATTTATTACAGGAATCATTAGCTATCTTTAATCAAATTGGCAATCGCGATGGCGAAGGATGGTCACTTGTCAATCTAGGGAATAGTTACAGCACTTTAGGTCAGTACTATAAAGCGATAGATTTCTGGCAGCAATCATTAGCCATCTTTAAGCAAACTGGCAATCGCTACGGTGAAGGACTTTCGCTCATAGGTCTGGGTGATGCTTACAATATACTAGGTCAATACCATAAAGCGATAGATTTCCATCAGCAATCATTAGCCATCTTTAATCAAACTGGAAACCACAACAGTGAAGGATATTCGCTCATAGGTATAGGTAATGATTACAGTGCTCTAGGTCAGTACCATAAAGCGATAGATTTCTATCAGCAATCATTAGCCATCTTTAAGCAAACTGGCAATCGCTACGGTGAAGGACTTTCGCTCAATAATTTAGGTTTGGCTTACAGTAGCTTAGAGCAGTACCATAAAGCGATAGATTTCTATCAGCAATCATTAGCCATCTTTAAGCAAATCGACAATCGCTACGGTGAAGGGATGTCCCTTAACAATCTGGGTAATGAATACGTCAGACTTGGGCAGCACCAGAAAGCAATAGATTTCTATCAGCAATCATTAGCCATCTTTAAGCAAACTGGCAATCGGCATGGCGAAGGATTTTCGCTTAATAATCTGGGCTATTTATTTGCTTTCCAGAATCAGTCAGAACTGGCCATTTTATACTACAAACAATCGGTTAACGTACACGAATCTATCCGTAAAGACATTCGCAAACTTGATAAATCAGAACAAAAATCCTATTTAGAAACTGTCTCTGGTAGCTATAAACGGCTTATCGAGCTATTACTCAAACAAGGGCGCGTCATCGAAGCATTACAGGTTCTTGACTTACTCAAAGTCCAAGAACTCGACGACTATCTCAAAAACATCAAAGGCAACGACAGAACCTCTCAAGGCATCAGGCTTTTAGAGCCAGAGAAAGCGATGAGCAGTCAGCTATCAGCGATTAGCTACGAAAAAATCCCCGAACTCAATCAAAAACTTGCCAACCAGATTCAACAATTACCAAAATCAGAAATCGACAAACCACCCGACTATTTGCAACAGTTCCCTCAAGGTACTGCTCTTCTCTATCCCCTCATCCTCAGCGATCGCATTGAAATCATCCTCTTTGCTGCCAATACTCCCGCCATCCACCGTTCCGTCAATATCAAAAAAGACGATCTAGAGAAACTCGTTACTGATTTTAAAAACGGACTCGTCGAAGGGAGGAAAGACCCCAGTGATGACGGATTTCTCGAACCTGCAAAAAAACTCTACGACATTCTGATTAAGCCCGTCGAAGCTGACCTCAAGAATGCCAAAACTACGACCATTCTCTATGCCCCTGATGGAAAGTTGCGCTATGTTCCCCTCACTGCGCTCTACGATGGCAAACAGTTCCTGATCGAAAACTACGCCGTCAATAACCTGATCGCCTATATTCTCACCGACTTTACACCCAAGGTCAGTAAACAACCCAGTGTTCTCGCAGGAGCCTTTGGTGGCAAAAAAGGTGAAAAGCTATTTGGACAAAATGCCTTGCCTGCAAGCCTTGTAGAAGTTTCTGAGATTGGCAAATCGATCGAAAACTCTAAGGCTTTAACAGAAACCAACTTTAGCCGTCAAGCTACCGAAGGTCAACTACCCAATTACAACATTCTCCATCTTGCTACCCATGCCGAATTTAAATCGGGCGACCCCGATAATTCTTTTATTCTCTTTGGTAATGGGGATACCCTTCGCCTCAGAGGGATTTCAGAGCTAAAAATGCCCAATATCGATCTGATCGTGTTGAGCGCTTGTGAAACTGCAGTGGTTAAATCAGGCAGTGGGGTAGAAATCTTAGGTTTTGGCTATCAAATTCAGAAGGCAGGGGCAAAGTCAGCGATCGCTTCGCTTTGGAGCGTTAGCGATGCGGGCACGCAAAAACTCATGCAAGCATTTTATGGTTATGTCAAGCAGGGCGATCGCAGTAAGGCATCCGCACTCAGGCAAGCTCAGATCGACTTAATTCGTGGCAAGCAGTTCTCTCATCCTTACTACTGGTCGCCATTTATCTTGATTGGCAACGGTTTGTAAAGATTGAGTAGTTTTTATCTGGTTTGGAATGCGATCGAAAGGATATTTCGATCACACGCGTGCCAAAATCGAATTCGTCGTAAGTTTCTCGTTGGCTGTCAAAGTTTTTTTCGCGAATTTGTCTGAATAGAGTTTGCAAGCAGCCCATTTTCCCTCAACTGGGACTAGCAACAAGTTGCAATATCCGCCAACTCTACCCGTTGGATCGTAATTTTTGCAGAATCGACAGTCCATAGCAACTTCACCCCAAGATTTCACCTCTCTACTATCGCCTTTGTTTCATAAAGTCCTTGCGATCGATCCACCTATTTCATGCGATCGCGATCGCAACATTGGGCGCAGTTATCTAGTATGAGATGTCAAAAAATCGTAGATTCTGGTAGCAGCACAATCCATGAATACACGGATAGAACCCCTGTGATGAAAATCACGTCTTCACCTGATTAAGATCCCAAAAATTATCCTGAAAATATCAGAAAATCAACAAGGTAAATTACAGTCAGTATTTAAGAGGAAAACATGAATGTATCAATCAGATCTGCGATCGCAACAATTGCGATCGCCACAGGTTTAGTACTAACGAATAGCGCAATCGCGGCTGCTGAAGCTTATAAAACCAGCCAAGGTCATGTCATCGTGACAGGTTTAACACCCACGCAACGATATCAAATCAGAACCGTAAATGCCCAAAACAAGCCTGGTACGCGCCAAGACAAATCAGCAAATAGTTGTGGTGAGGTTGTCGTTGAAAAGGCTGCCAACTATAAAACCTTGGTTGTTGGATCAATAAGTATCGATCCTGCGACTTTACCCACCCAAACATATGTCAAATGTAAGCCAAGAACGGTTACTCCAACCATGAGACCTAGGGGAGTAGTCCCAGCAACGACACCATAGCCTCTGTGATGCCAAATCGTTGTAAGGACTTGGGCTTTAGAATATTTTCTTGTCCTGAATGGACGTGGGACTTCCTCCGCGATCGTAAATTTTTTGTTAAAAAGCACATTGGGTTTGGGAGATTCTTTTCTGCGCCTCTAAATTTAACCCTATGCGTTCAGGTCATGTCTTCTTTAGCATTCCTTGATTTAGAAAGGTTCTTGATGACACAAATTAGTATTCTGAGCTTAGGCTAGGATATGTACAGTTAAACCCTATTCAAGTAGCCGTGTAACTTTATGGAATCTCTTCTCGACTTTAAGCTAATACTCGTCGTCCTAACAGGTGCTTTCATCGTTAGCTGTCTCTTTTTTGGCACGCGTAATGGCTTTTATGACACAGACAAGTATCACGGCAACGGCTCGGCTCACTAGACTCGATCGCTAGACTTGAGTTAAACGCCCATAGCTTCTGATAAAAGCAGTTTTTTGCGCGCAATCCGTATAAATCCCCGATCGCTTTGAAACCTAACTTAAAACGTTAGGTTTTATATTTTTGTTTTCTGCATTCTTGCGACCCCAAGGGCAGATTTCTCACTGTAACCGAGGGCGACAAAGAGGTGCTACGCGATCGCACCCTACAATAGGATTGAAAATATCAGGTAAAACTGTAAAAGCATTCGTTGCTGACATCTAGCAATGTGATACGCTAGTATATCCAAACTCCGATTCTTAGAAATAACTAGAAATTTGCACTATGGCACTGTTGCAAGAGCGCAAGCAGGAAATTTTCGCTGCATACCAAAAACACCCTACTGATACGGGTTCATCCGATGTCCAGGTGGCAATGTTGACCGAAAGGATCAATCAATTGAGCACCCATCTCAAAATTCACTCAAAAGACTTTTCGTCTCGTCGCAGCTTATTAAAGCTGATTGGACAACGTAAGCGTCTTCTTGCCTACATCCGCAACGAAAATCGCGATCACTACAAGGCACTCATTCAAAGGCTAGGGGTGAGAGGCTAAGTGGCTAAACCGACAGAAGAGCGCATTCCCTTTGAGCCGGGCAACCGAGCTAAAAAGAAAAAGGAGGAAAAAAAGCCTCCTGTCAGTTCTGCGCCCGAACGTCAAGCTACTGCTTCTCCGCCTGTGGCTAAGGCTCAGAATGCACCTTTGAATGTCAAAGGTACAAATAAAAATACCTCAAAGAATGATTCTTTAGGTATCCCACAAGAGGTCAACAAACGGATTGCACGCCGCGTTGCTCTCTTTTGTGGTATCCCTACATTTTTGGGGATTGCAATCTTTATTGTCAGTTACATCATTGTTATCAAGCATTTAGCAGATTTACCTAATGTAGCGGTTGTTCTGTTAAGTATGCTTTGCTTTGGCTTAGGTGTTTTGGGGCTGAGTTACGGTGTGCTATCCGCTTCTTGGGAAGAAAACCGAGTAGGCACTTGGTGGGGCGGCGAAGAGTTTAGCCGTAACTTTGGCTATTTAAAAGAAGCTTGGAAGCAGCAACGCGCCGAGCAAAAGCTAAAGACCCAGCAGGAAGGCAAAACTAAGTAAAAACTTTAGGTGCAAGCCAAATGTTAGCCCGATCCAAAATTAATAAAGCGATCGCATGGCTTTTGCTACTATCCCTAGGTACTCCGACTCCAGTATTTGCCTTGCCCCCTGAGATCGGCGAATTTACGCTTGACCAACTCTTTGCCAGTGGCGGCGGCGGTTGTGGCATGACGCTGTGGAAACCCAACTTAACGCCTAGAAATTCCGATCGAAGAAACTATATTTTCTTTAATGGCTTAAATCAAGACAATAATTCTAAACGCCCCATGCTTATGATGCTCGACGGGCAGATCGCCAAGTTTAGACGCATTAAAGCCCGTGGTAGTGATTTTTACGGACAAAAGACTTTTCAAACCTTTCAGAGCTTGGATGGCAAAATTATCGTAGAAGTCGAAGTTACACTGGGAAAACTCGGCGAAATTGAGTCCGTTGCGATCGACAAAGGCGTAATTCGGGTCAAAAAGATCGGTGAACCAGCGATCGTAATTCCCGTGGTTGGGGATGCAGGCTGTTAGTTAGGCTGTGGGATAGATGAAGTCAGACAGATAGAGCGCCTACAATAAAGACTCAATATAAAACCTATTGTTTAGGGAATTTTTGCCATGATCGTCGTGATGAAAGTTGGCACACCAGAAGTTGAAATTAATCGTACTTGTGAAGAGCTATCCACATGGGGACTCTCTCCAGAAAAAATCGTCGGAAAGCATAAAGTTGTGCTCGGTCTGGTTGGAGAAACCGCAGAGCTAGATACCAACCGTATTTCAGAAATCAGCCCTTGGATTGAGTCCGTTATGCGCGTAGAGCGCCCATTTAAACGGGCAAGTCGGCAATATCGTCAGAATGAAGCCAGCGAAATCCTTGTCCCTACCCCCAATGGCGATGTTTACTTTGGCGAACATCATCCTCTCGTGATTACTGCTGGACCTTGCTCCGTCGAAAACGAAGAGATGATTGTCGAGGTTGCCAAACGGGTAAAGGCAGCAGGGGCTCATTTTCTAAGAGGTGGTGCATACAAGCCACGTACCTCTCCCTACGCTTTTCAAGGACATGGAGAAAGTGCCTTATCACTGTTGGCTACGGCAAGAGAGGCAAGTGGTTTAGGCATTATCACGGAGGTGATGGATACTCCCGATATCGAGAAAATCGCTGAGGTCGCCGACATCTTGCAGGTTGGCGCCAGAAATATGCAAAATTTCTCTCTGCTCAAGCAAATTGGTAAGCAAAATAAGCCTGTTTTGCTGAAGCGCGGCATGGCAGCCAGTATTGATGATTGGCTGATGGCGGCGGAGTATATTTTGGCAGCAGGAAACCCCAATGTGATTTTGTGCGAAAGGGGTATTCGTACCTTCGATCGCGAATATACGCGCAACACGCTCGATTTGTCCGCATTGCCTGTGCTTAGAAAGCTCACCCACCTACCAATTATGGTAGACCCCAGTCATGGTACGGGTTGGTCGGATTATGTGCCATCTATGAGTAAAGCCGCGATCGCCTCTGGTGCAGATGCGCTCATGATTGAAGTGCATCCCAATCCTAAAAAGGCGCTATCAGATGGGCCACAATCCTTGACCCCCGAGCAGTTTGACCAACTCATTCCTGAATTGGCAAAAATCGCTGAAGTCATGGGTCGCTCTTGGCAACGTCAGACGGTTCTGGCTTAAACCTCTTGCAATCCCGACTGAGTTATAGAAATCCTTGTAGGTCAGGCATCTTGCCTCATAGGGATAGCCTGCACCAGCTTAGTAATGGCTGCTGTCAGCCCCTCTAGGGTATATTCCTCTGCTTCGCAATCTACTCTTCCCAATAGTTCGCGGCAAGTAAGAGAAGTCTGCGGTCCAATTGAGGCAATTTTCACAGGCAACAACCAAGATTGCCAGATATCCGTGGCTGCGACACCCGAAAGGAGCTGACAAAAGTGCTTTACGGTTTTAGAACTGGCAAAGCTAATGACATCAATTTGCTGAGTTTGGATTGCCTTTAATGCCTGAGAATCGATTTCTGTGGGGCAGCCTGACTCGTAAGCAGGAACGGCAGCGATCGCTGCACCGTGCTGTTTAAACTGCTCGATTAAGATTTCCCTTCCACCTGACTGGACGCGCGGAAAGAGAATTCGCGTACCCTCAATGGTGGGAAATTTTTCGAGAAACGTTTCGATCAGGGCATCGGCAATAAAGTTGGGTGGAATCAAATCGGGAGTAATGCCATATTTCCCTAGAATATCTGCTGTTTTTTGTCCGACTACTGCCAGTTTTAGTTTGTGCAGCGATCGGCTATCTTTGCCAGCATGACGTAACCGTTCAAAGAAGCTCTCTACGGCATTTGCAGAGGTTAAAATCAGCCAATCGTAGTTTTCGAGGTTAGCGATCGCGCCATCTAAGGCTGACCAGCTCGTCGGCGGTAAAATTGCTAGGGTGGGCATTTCCAGAACTTCTGCTCCCTGACTGGTCAGCATTTCTGTAAATTGGCTAGACTGACCTGCGGCTCTGGTGACAAGAATGCGTTTACCCTGCAATGGCAATGATTTTTGATTGGTTTGCATTTCCATGGGCATGTCGTTGATATTTAGCTTTTCATTGTCCTGCATCATTGTCTGCTTAAACGGATTCTGTCTAAATATCCAAGTGTGATATTGCACCACATCCCCCACCACAATCACCGATGGTGAGAGGGAACGATCGGGTAATTTCGTGAGAATATCTGCTAGCGTTCCTATCCAGATCTGTTGTTCGGGTCTGCCGCACCACTGCACGATCGCAATCGGTGTTTCAGCAACTTTACCAGCCAGAAGTTTATCCAATATCAGTCTCAGATTCAGCGTTCCCATCAGAATCACTAACGTAGGCATCTGATGTAATGCCTGCCACGGCAGAAGCTCCAAGTCATGTCCAGTCAGCACGGCAAAACAAGGACTGGATTCCGTATCAGTGAGCGGAATACCTGCTAGAAGTGGCGCAGCAATCGCACTAGAAATCCCAGGCACCACCTCAAATTCGCATTTCGCCTCATAAAGCGCTTGAATCTCAGCAACCGAACGCCCAAACACCCAAGGGTCGCCACTCTTGAGCCTTACGATCTGCTTCCCTTGCTGGCATTGTTCGATCAGGATCTGATTGATATCCGCTTGCCGAATGGAAGCTTGACCACCCCGTTTCCCTACGGATATCAGACGGCAAGATGGGGAGGCAAGTTGTAATAGCGATTCATCCGCTAGGGCGTCATAGATGATGACATCAGCCTGAGAGAGGAGTTGATGGGCTTTGACGGTTAAATATTCGATACCTCCAATTCCCGCGCCAATAATAAATACCTTCCCTAATACTGGGGTTAAGTAAGATGAATTCTCCATGAAAGGAGCTAGTTTTTCGCAAATTTCGCGATCGGGCGAAGTTCCATTACTGGGATTTTGCTCGGGATAAGAATGACTGGGATTGACTGCAATCATAGGCTCTAAAGTTAAGAATGATTTCTATCCATCATCATTTACCCAATTCTTGACTCCAATAAGTAGGCTTTCATCTATAGCAATCCTAACTGAGTTTTAATGCATTTGTAGCGCAGGTATCCTGCCTGCAAGGGCTTTCAGCTCTTACTACGCTCACAAACAATTAAGGATCGCTATATGCCGATCGGAATAGTTTTAGAAGTTTTATAGATAGAGACTTACTACCACCACTGGGCTAAGCGCTTCATGTCAGTATAGTTGGATAAGTTCCAATCTCGTTGTAGCTTTGGGATTTGATATAACTATAGAATTATTGCGTGCATCATATTTGGTGTCAGTATACGGACGTGATAATGTTTGAGAGCTAGCTGCTAAGTGTTATTAGTGAGAATATAAACAATATAGGGGGAAATATTGTCATTACGCTCGATTTTGGTCATACCCTTTGTTCTGCAAATTGTCGTTGCAGTAGGTTTAACAGGTTGGTTATCCCTACAGAATGGACAGAAAGCTGTCAATGAGGTGGCGGCAAAATTGCGCAACGAGGTAACAGCAAGGATTCAAGAGCGACTACTCGCTTACATTGAGATTCCACCATTGGTGAATCAAATTACTGCGAATGCGATCGCGACGGGACAACTCGATCTAGAGAACGATCGCATCCGTGGTCGTCATTTTTGGAAACAAGTCGTAACATTTCCTCAGATTAGCTTTCATTTCTTTGGCAATACCAAGGGCGAGTTTTTTACAGCACGACGCTTGCCCAGTGGGGAAGTACAGGTTGGTCTGGTCGATCGCTCGACCAATAGCAATATTAACTATTTCATGGCGAGTCCGCTCGGCGATCGCCTCCAACTTGTCGATGTCATTCCTAAATTCGATCCGAGGATGCACCCTTGGTATAAAGCTGCGGTGGCGTTTGATAAACCTGGTTGGACAAAGATCTACCGTAACTTTGTCACCAAAGGCTTGGGAATTACGGCGGTTCAGCCTGTCTACGATCGCGCGGGTAACCTTACAGGTGTGCTGGGTACTGACTTTATGTTTTTGCAGGTCAATGAATTTTTGCAAGACATCAAAATTGGGCAGTCAGGGCAAACCTTCATCATCGAGCGCGATGGCATGTTAGTGAGTACATCGACGCAAGATCCAGTATTTATCATTAACGGCGAACAAACTGCTCGAATTAAGGCAACAGAAAGTGAAAATCCTCTGATTCGAGCCGCAGCACAAAAATTAGAAGCGGAAATCCTCAATAGTAGCTCGCCCGATCGCGCCATTCAACTTACGTTTGAGAGTGAGGGCAAGCGTCAGTTTGCCCAAGTTACTCCTTTACGAGATCGCCTTGGCATTGATTGGCTAATTGTGGTGGTTGTCCCTGAGGATGACTTTATGGCACAGATTCATGCCAATACCCAAATGACGATTCTACTTTGCTTTTTGGCACTGATTGTATCGGTGAGCCTAGGATGGCTGACATCGCGATCGCTCGTGCAGCCAATTTTACAAATGATTGAGGCGGCTGATGCCCTCTCTCAAGGCGAATGGCAGCAACGTGTACCTGAAAACCGTGCTGGTTCCGATCAATTAGGGCGATTGGCTAAGGCTTTCAACCGCATGGCAGTACAGATTCAAGAGGCATTCGCTAGGTTGCAATATGCCGCCGATCGCGATGACCTAACGGGGTTACCCAATCGCACCGCATTTATGAAAAAATTGCAAGCTGCGTTTGAGCGGACTGAGCAAGATCCGGCCCATGTATTTGCTGTCTTGTTTCTCGATCTCGATAGTTTTAAGCTCGTCAATAATAGTTTGGGGCATTTTGTCGGCGATCGCTTACTTGTAGAAGTAGCTGCAAGAATAAAATCTTGCCTTGACTCCGATGACACCTTGGCTCGATTTGGGGGCGATGAGTTCACCATTTTGCTGAGAAATATTACCAACCGCGATCGGGCGATTCAAGTTGCCGAGCAAATTGCTCACGCGCTGAAGCGACCTTTCGACCTCAATGGCTATGAAATTTTTGTCAATACCAGTATTGGTGTTGTCTTGAGCACTTTAGGCAATAAATCTCCTGAGAGCTATATTCGAGATGCCGACATTGCCATGTACCATGCCAAAGCCCGAGGAAAAGACCGCTATGAGTTATTCGACCAACTCATGCATTCACGCACGATCGAGCAGTTAAAGCTAGAAACCGATCTCAGACATGCCCTCGAAAGATCGGAATTTGTCGTCTATTACCAGCCGATCGTGGTCACCACTACAGGTCAGATCGGCGGGTTTGAAGCCTTAGTGCGATGGCAGCATCCCACCTTGGGATTTATCATCCCCAATCGATTTATTCCGACAGCAGAGGAAACAGGGATGGTTGTGCGTTTAGGCATCTGGGTACTGCGAGAAGCCTGCCGTCAAATGTACGCCTGGCAAAGTAAATTTCCTGCGACCCAAACGATGGAAATCAGCGTGAACTTGTCGGGTAGGCAATTTTTCCAATCCGATCTCCTAGAACAGATTTGTCAAGTCTTAGAAGAGACAGGCTTACCATCGCGCAACCTCAAGTTAGAAATCACGGAAAGCACGATCATGGGAGATGTCGTCAAAACGAGCAGTCTTTTGCAGCAACTAAGAGCCCTAGGAATTAAACTCAGCCTTGATGACTTTGGCACAGGCTACTCATCGTTGAGTTATCTGCATAATTTCCCACTGGATACAATTAAAATCGATCGCTCCTTTATCGATCGCCTCGGTGTCAATGGGGAGAACCGCGAGATTATTGAAGCGATCGTCGATCTAGCCCACAAACTCAATATGAACGTGATTGCGGAAGGCGTAGAGACAACGCAGCAACTCGAACAGTTGCAATCGATCGGTTGCGAACAGGTACAAGGCTATTTATTTGCCGCACCCTTACCCGTCGAAGCGATCGAAAAAATCCTTAGCGCTGAAATTTAAGTGCAGAAATTTCAGCACTGAACCCAAATTAATTCATAAGATTTTTGTGGGTCAGGCAAGATGCCTGACATTATAGACAGCCGTCTCGGCTATCCTACAGGATTCATAGATGATTCCCGATCGCTACTGCAAACCCTTTTCTCGCCAAGGGACAGGATCGATCGACTCCCCATTTACATATAAACCCCAATGTAAGTGAGGGCCAGTAGCAGCACCCGTAGAACCTACTGCACCAATTACCTGCCCAGCCTTTACAAAATCTCCCTCACGCACATTAATGCGGCTCAGGTGAAGAAAAATACTGGCAATGCCCTGACCGTGATCGACGCCGATCGTATTTCCATGTAACTGAAAGCCTTGGGCGACAGTACCAACAAGCCTTACTTGCCCTGCAGCGGGAGCAATAACTGCCGAGCCTGTATCCCCTGCATAGTCAACACCCCGATGGTAATAGTCATTGGCAAACACACCATTGTAATAGCGGCGCACACCAAACCCTGAGGTTACAGGACCATCATTCGGTCGCAGAAAGGCACCCTGCCAAAATTTTTGCGGGGTCACAAGTTTCTTAAATGCTGACACGCGCTCGTATTCGTAGTCAGAGACATCTAGAGCGGCTGCCTTGTCGTCAAGCCAGATGCTTTGCGTGGGAAAATTTCGATCGAGTAATCGCAAGGTCAACACCTGTTGCAATCCTTCGGCAACTACCCGCACCTGCCGATCGCCCACCCGATCTAGCGGTGTCGTCGGAATAAAAGCACGCCAACGTTTAGGAGCAACCAGAAAGGTAGGATATTGCTTTTGATTAATCGTTACAGAGGGGGGCGTGTTTGTGGGCTGCTTTGTGGCGATCCACACAGTGACCGTATCACCCAATTGCGGGTTGGCAGGAGACAGAGCGGCTTGCAAGGCTTCCGCTTTAGGAACTCCTGCCACCACCGCGATCGCAATGGCAACCAGACTCAATACCATCAGAAACAGGGGTTTAAGTTTTAGTCTGAGCATACATTCTGAGCCTCTTGGCTACGGGTGTGTGAGAAAGATGAAATTATGGAATCAGCGGAATTGTGGCACTACGGGTAAATTGTTCGTAAGCACTATCGAGATTGCCCGTATAGAGTGCTTGAAACTTATAGCCTTGATAGGGGTCGGGAATCCTCGCATACTTGCTCAGAGCCTGCTCTTTACTCAAGACTTGAGCTTTCCACTCTAAGGCAGTGCGTTCTAGCGTACTGAAATAGGCTTGTTGTGTTTGTAAGGCACTCACATCTGCGATCGGGCCATGTCCTGGTACAACCTTTGCTTCGGGGTAGGTAGCAATCAAGCGATATAAACTTCCTTGCCACTGGCGAATATCGGAGTCACCTGTAAAGGGAATGCGCTTGTTAAATAGCATGTCACCTGTAAATAGCACTTTGGCATCAGGGACGTAGGCAACTAGATCTGTTCCTGCTGAGTGACCATCAACACGTTCGATTCTGACTTGGCGATCGCCTAGCCAAATATCGGTTTGACTGTTCACAATCACCGTAGGGGGTATGACCCCAGAGGTTTGCAGTCTGCCGCTTTGGATATATTCACGAATCACACCGCGACCAATAATCGGGATTCCCAGTTTAGAAGCCACGAGGTTTCCACCTGTGTGGTCAAAGTGGTAGTGCGTGTTTAAAACATACTTGACGGGCTTGTCGGTCAGGGTCTTAACCGTAGAAAAAACCAGCTGAGCTAACTCTTCACTTTGAAATGCATCAATAATCAGAACCCCATCACTACCAATTACAATCCCCGCATTACAGATTGCTAGACCAGGTTGGGGTGGAAAGTCAGTACTTGCCACGAGGGAATAGATCCCCTGCCCCACTTCTTCCAAAGTTAGACCCGCTTTTTGCAAACTAGGATTGTCTACACGAGCCTCTGCCATCACCACGGGTGCGGGTGGCTGCATAAATACATCTTGCCCTGCTGTGGCTGCTATAAAATTGGCGTTTGCCTTTGCCTCGGAATAGCTGTGACTACCAACAATCCCCAGAAACGTAGCGATCGCTGCCAGCAAAACCACCAAAAAATATTTGATCTTTATTTTGATCTTAAACATCGCACACCACTTTGAGCCATTTGTTAAGGATGATATTCAGTAGTTTAAACGATAAACAAAAAATAGCTACTGACCGCAGCCAATAGCTTAATAAATTTGGATTTAAATATTTGGCAGGCTCAGAATTGTGGATAACAACCCCAAACCTTTAAGAGCCTAAAGTTGCTTATAGTTTTACTTCGATATCTACGCCTGCTGCCAAATCTAGCTTCATCAGAGCGTCGATCGTTTTTGCAGAAGGTTGGTAAATATCAATGATGCGACTATGAGTACGGGTTTCAAAATGCTCCCGCGAATCTTTGTCTACGTGAGGCGATCGCAATAGACAGTAAATACGACGGCGAGTAGGTAAAGGAATAGGGCCAACCGCAGCAGCATTGGTGCGATTCGCTGTTTCCACAATTTTTTCGCATGAGGCATCGAGCAAGCGATGGTCAAAGGCTTTGAGGCGAATTCGGATTTTTTGTTGTTGTAGAGTTGCCACAGCAGTATTTCTCAGTATGTGTAGGGATGCTTTAGTAAATTTGTCAGCGTTTCTGATTCTATCACTGCTTATCAATTATGTGTTCAAAATTACGATCAGATTTCGCAAACCCTATGAAAGCCTTAGCCGTTTAGCGCGATCGCATTTTGTGCGCCAAAATATGAAATTTCAAGTTTTATCCTCACTGCGATGCAATACATAAGTGTCGGCTCCACGCAAACCGATTTTGTCAACATGAAATAATCTTATTTCGTGATAAAATGGTGTAGAGTTGAGTGTTTTTTACTACAAAAGTCATAGTTAATCAATTTTTGTAGCAAGTGTAAGGGGTAGCCAAGGGTGGCAAAAATAAAATTCCAAAGTAAATCTTTAAGCGAAGTATTTAAGGATTTCTCCCTTACCAAACTAGATACAAGGTAACATCCAAGAAACTATCTATATCGTCGAAGTTTCTCCTTGTACAAAAGCATTTTGTGTTGAGTGTTCTAAAAATAAAAACTAGCAAAGAGAACAGAAGCTAACGTTTTTTAGCGCCTGTTTTTTGCTTATTTCAAGCATTGTGTGTTGAGTCTCGGCTGCGTAAAACAACTTGGTTAATTGAGATAAGCCTTGCGGCTATTGAGGAGAGCACAATGAAATTCTTGATCAAAAGTGGCTTGTCCCTCACATTTGTGGGACTTGTATCTATGTATGGTGCTTTAGAAGCCCATGCCCAATCTGCCCTTAAACACAATGGAAATAGGGTAAATAATTCAAAGCCTAGCGATCGCGTGACATCAGGAGCTATACCAGTTTCACCCACGATTAAGCTCAACATTTCTAAATCAGCAGTTCCCGATTTAGAGGTTGGACAAGAGGTTAACCCTGCAAATGAAAATTACGTAGACCCCAATTCCCGCAGGCTTGGCGATACCCAGCAGTTTTTAGCCCAGACAGACAGCCCTAACCCAGAAGAGACAAACAGGCTGCGTCAAGACTTAAAAATCCCACCCTTAGACGGAGATGCTAAGTTTGGTTCTCCTGCCAATGTTTATTTTCCTAGCTCTAGCCCTGGGGGCATTCCAAGTGGATTTGGGGCAAACCTTGGGGATGTCTATTTGGGGCTATTTGGCGCTACCGCAGGCAAAGCGCGCGATACGGTTGATGGTAGCTTTGCGATCGGGGCGGGTGTGGGTGACTCGCGCAAAGCGGTTGGTGTAGAAGCTACCTATAACCTAACCAGCATTCGTAACTTTGCCTCAAATGGTACGTTTGATCTCAAATTGCACCGCATGGTATTTGAATCAGATCGTCTGCAAGTTGCAGCGGCTGTGGGCTGGACAAATTTCGCTAACTATGGGTCGAATGCAGGCGGAACCCCCTCTTCGGTTTATGGTGTTGTAACCAGTGCATTTTTGTTAAGACCTGAAGATCCCAAATATAATTTCCCTGTGACGGTTTCAGTCGGTGTGGGTGGCGGTGTCTATCGTCCAGAGTCACTGCAAAAAACTACTGGTGGAGTAGGAGTATTTGGTAGCGTTGGTGTCCAGTTACACCCCCAAGTTGCACTTAGCACGGGTTGGACAGGACAAGGCTTAAATGTCGGGCTATCTTTTGTCCCTAGTCCTTCTATTCCTTTAAATATTAATGCGATCTATTCTGATATTGGGAATAGTAGTACTGCTGGATCGCAATTTATCCTGGGGCTTACCTACGGATTTAATTTCTCACCTCGCTTTTAGGTTGTAATACACCTAACTTTTGAATTCATTTAGCTTAGGTCGATCGCACTATGAAAAAACTATCTTTACGTTTTGCTGTTAGCTTGTGCCTTGGAACGCTATTTGGGACGTTGGCAAATACCTTATTTGTCTTACCAGTTCGTGCGGGAACAGAGCCAGTCATTCAAAATTTTTCTAGTTTAACCACCACCCCTGGATTTCGAGGTTTACTCAGCGATCCGCTGATTTTAGCCAAGCTCAAAGAAGTTGCCCAAGCGAAATTGGCCGAGTTACGGGCAGGTGGGGCAAATTCGCAATTACTCGCTAGGTTTTTGGTAAGTCCTACTCCCAGCGATCAGGCACAGTTGGCAAAGTTATTTCAGAGCTTAGGCATTTCTTCTGAATCCTCAGCTGCACTGCTCGAAGTTTTAGCTGGATTGCTGAGCGAAACTACAACGACTTCTAGCAGATTGCAAACTTTACCTGTGTCTGTGTTAGATAGCGGATCTGGCTTGCTCTCTAGACAAACTAGGTCATTGTCTGTACTGGGCGTAAATCCCCTAGTAGCTGATGTTGTACCGACTGCCTCAAGCACGACGGTAAACGTCAATACTGACAAACTGGTTAAGGCGATCGCGATCTATAACCTCATCATTGATGAGAGCAGCCCTCAAGTTTTAGCGGCACTTGCTCAAAATTCGGATTTTAAAGCAATTAGTGAGACGTTACGCAATTTGAGAGGGGCGATCGGATAATTCAGTTGTCAGTTAACAGTTGTCAGTTAACAGTTTCAAAAGGCTAATGGCTAAGAGCGAATAGCAAATAGCTAATTACCTTCTTGGTACGATCGCAGTAGGGATAACTGAATGCTGAATGATTCGTAAATTGCTACGAGCGAAATTAAACCGATCGCTGCGGCGGGACGCATCCTGCAAAGAATCGCCGCTTAGCCTCTTACCGCAAGGCGCAAAGATCCTGATTGCTGTATCAGGGGGGCAAGATTCGCTGTGTTTGGCGCAGTTACTTTTGCTCGTGCAACCTAAGTGGCAATGGCAACTCGCGATCGCGCACTGCGACCATCAATGGCGTCCAGACTCAACGGCAAATGCACAACATGTGCAAAAAATTGCCGAGGGTTGGGGCTTGCCTTTTTATCTACGGACTGCCCAAACCCCACTTCGCAATGAGGCAGAGGCGAGGACATGGCGTTATGCCATGCTGGTAGAAATGGCAGAAGTCGCTGCCTGTGCATATATCGTTACAGGACACACACAAAGCGATCGGGCTGAAACTGTTTTATATAATCTGATGCGGGGGAGTGGGGCAGATGGATTAGCATCTCTAAGATGGCGGCGGAGTTTAACCCCAAATATCCAGCTCGTCAGACCTTTGCTCGATATCAGCCGCGATCAAACTGCCCAGTTTTGCCAAGAGATGGCGCTACCAATCTGGCTAGATAGTACTAATGACAGTCTCACCTATCGCCGCAACCGCATTCGCCAAGAACTGATTCCCTATCTGTGCCAGCACTTTAATCCTCAGCTAGAAAAAGCCTTGGCACAAACGGCAGAAATCTTACAGGAAGATGTTGCTTATCTAGAGCAACAAGCCGCTCAGTTTTGGCACAACATGCCTATAGAATTCCATCAAGATGTAAATCTGGAAGCTAAATCTGGAGAGGATTTTCCACCTCGGGTCGATCGCGTGCGATTACAAGCACAGCCCATAGCTTTGCAGCGTCGAATCATCCGACAATTTCTCAATCAACATCTGCCGCACCAAACCAATTTTGACCAAATCGAAAAATTTATGCATTTAATCGCAGCGCAGAACCGTACTCGTAGCGAACTCTTGGCTTGTGGAATATTTGCAGAAGTAGAGCATCCGTGGATTTTGCTCAAGCAGGAATAAGCATCGCGAGCTCCATCACCTCATGGGAAGTTTGTATGTCAAAGGCTCCAGTTAGCTCATCCGCGAGAACCCGTGCAGGTCTATTCACCTGTGAGAGTACCTAAGCAAATTACAAATACTCTATTTTGCCCATCATTTCGTCAGAAGAAGCAACTTCATAAAGCAATATTAGCGTTCTGATAATATTGCCAGTAGAACGAGCATCTTTACGACAATAAGCAATTCCATGATGCTCATGACCATGATGCGCTATCACCAACAAATCGTCATCATGGGTGATAAGAATTCGTTTTTGAGTATTCGCAAACATCAAGTGTTCCATATCACTTTTGCCAAGTAACCCGACCTCTCGTGGAGTGGTAACATCAATTCCAGCGCTCCTCAAACCCTGAGCGATCGCACGATTGACATTTTCATCAAGATGGTAACGAATCCGTTCTGACATTCCTTAATACTTTGATTTTTTCTTGCAAAACAGAAGGATAAATAGGACGCAGGGAATCTGCAAAAGCTTCAGAAGCTTGAATACTCTGATCAATAGCCTCTTTATTGTCATAATAAAACGACATCGCAGCATACACTTCTGCTAAAGTGAGATCGTATTCTACGGCAACTTCTTCGAGTGACTGTCCCAAGCGTAGATAAGCGATCGCTACATCGGCAACCGTGATACGTCTACCAGCAATGCGTGGTTTACCACCGCGAATCTCAGGCGCAATCTCAATATAACGTTCAAGTGTGACCTTCATTATTTTCTTCCTATATTTGAGTACTTAGTTCCATAATTTTAAAAAAATCGATCAAGATTTACCGATTCTAGCCTATTTTTAACTTGAGGTAATTAATCCATCTTGCACGCGAATGATACGTTTGGTTTGGGCGGCGATATCGGGTTCGTGGGTGACAATTACGATGGTGATGCCGCGATCGTTCAGTTCGGTGAGTAATTTCATCACCTCTTGAGAAGTGTGGGTGTCTAGGGCTCCCGTTGGCTCATCGGCAAGAACCAGTGCAGGTCGATTGACCAAAGCCCGCGCGATCGCTACCCGTTGCTGCTGGCCTCCCGAAAGTTGACTGGGACGATTGCTCATGCGATCGCTTAAACCCACCATTGTCAAGGCTTCGGCGGCTTGTTTGCGGCGTTGCGCTTTAGGCACGCTGGCATAGATCATCGGTAACATCACGTTCTCAAGGGCTGTGGAACGCGCCAGCAGGTTAAACTGCTGAAATACAAACCCAATACGGCGATTGCGAATGTAGGCGAGTTCGTCATCATCCATGCTGGTAAGATTTCTATCTTCTAAGAGGTAGCGACCTGTAGAGGGGCGATCTAGACAGCCGATGATATTCATCAGGGTAGATTTGCCAGAGCCTGACATACCCATAATCGCTACATATTCTCCTTCAGCAATGGATAGATCGATCCGCTTCAAAACTGGAACATCGACTTCACCCAAGCGATAGGTTTTAGTAATTCTCTCCATCTCAATCATATTCTATTCTCCTATAACTATTCTGTGAAGGATTGCCACCTAACATAAATCCCTGCTTTTACCCCCCTTAATCCCCCCTTGCCCTAGCCGCGAAACGACTTCCCGCAGGGTAGGGGGGAGATTGGAAATTTAGTTCCCTCTCCTTTTAGGGGAGGGTTAGGGAGGGGTCTTCTTAATCAATCGCTGCGTAAAGCGTTAATAGGGTCTAACTGAGCGGCATTACGAGCGGGAACGACGCCTGCGATTAGTCCCACCAACATTGATAGACCAAAGGCAACCACGACGGATAATCCTGAAACAATGAAGGGAAAGTTAAAGATTGTCGCTGCGCCAAAGGCGATCGCAATGCCAAATACAATGCCAATCGTGCCCCCAAAGCAAGAGACAATCACTGCCTCGGTGAGAAACTGGTTGAGAATTGCGCGTTTGGTTGCGCCCACGGCTTTGCGAATGCCGATCTCTCGCGTCCGTTCCACGACGGAAACTAGCATGATATTGGCAATGCCAATGCCGCCAACGAGTAGGGATATCCCCGCGATCGCACCGATCATGACCGTAAATAAGCCCACAATGTTCGTAAAGGTGCTGATAATATCGGCTTGGTTAGTAATCCGAAAATCATCAGGTTGACGTGCGCGAATATTATGGCGGAGGCGGAGTAAGTTCGTTACCTGAAATTGGGCATCATATAACTGTTCTTCATCGCTTGCTTTCAGCCATACGCCACTGATCGAGATTCCTGAGAGCGAATTATTGCCGACAATCCGAGCTGACATGTTTTTGAGAGGAATGTAGACGCGATCGTCTTGGTCTTGTCCTCCCGTATTTCCCTTAGATTCCATTTCACCAATCACTCGATAGCGATAACCTTGAATGCGAACGTCCTGTCCAATTGTTTGACGACAGAATAAGTCATCACGCACTTTTCTGTTATAGATCTCATCTTGTATCGGTCTACAAAATAAATCATTTCGCACTTTCGTGCCTAAAGCCACAACTGCCGCTGCTGTATCAAATTCTTCTTGACTAAAAAATCTTCCTTCTTGAGGATTGATATTGCGAACTTCCGAGAAATTTAAATCTGTACCTTGAACTTGGGTAGATGTGTTCTCTTCGCCATAAACTACCTGTGTCTGACGCTGCAAGTAAACCGTATGTCCTATTACCGCAGGAGCTTGTTTAGAGATCGCTTTGGCATCTTCCCACGTTAATGTTGAAGTGTTGACCCCTGAACTGATGCCGCCTGTTCTGGAAGATACAGATGTCACCAAAAGCAAATTGGAACCTAAAGCTTGAATCTGTTGCTCCGTAGACTTTTGCACGCCTTGCCCTACAGAGGTAATAGAGATTACGGAAGCAATACCTATAATCACACCCAACATGGTTAGTGCTGTTCGCAGTCGATTGCTCCAAAGGGATTCGATCGCCATCGCTAGGACTTCGCTGAGGGAGACTGAGATTTTACGAGATCGCGGCAGGTCGGGAAAGCGATCGGGCATCTTTGATGATTTTGGTTTTAACAGTTTGAGCATAGGGAATTACTGATAAAGTTGCTTTCTGATTTCGATAACTTTTTGGATATCTGCCTTAAACCCCTCCTCATCTCCACTATTTTTTTTGGCTTGGCTGCGCAAGCCATAGGCTTCGATATTTTGAGGATCGATCGCGAGGATCCGATCGGCATCTTCGATCGCTTTGTCATTGTCTTTTGTGGTGATATAGGTGCGTCCTCGTTGCAGATAAACCGTCGGATCTTTGGGATAGAGCGCGATCGCCTTGCTAAAATCGTCAAGAGCAGCTTGAAATTGTTTGAGTTGACGGTAGGCTTCACCGCGATCGAGATAGGCTTTGCGATCGGTAGGATCGCCTTTAATCAAAGCATTCGCAGTCTCTATTTTAGAGAGCAGGAAAGATTTTTGGGTAGGTTCGTCCGTACCCTGTTGTTTGGAAAGTAACACAGCCGTTTTAGTATCTTGTTCTGCTCCTACCGTGTCACCTAGCATTTGCCGCAGGGAACCTCGCATATCGTAGGCATCGATATTATTAGGGTCGATACGTAGTAGATCGTCGATCGCTTTGAGCGCCTCAGGAAACTTTTGCTGCCCGTAAAACAACTGAATTCGTCCCTCATAGGCAAGTAAGTTTTTAGGATTTAAACGGATGGCGGCGTCAAAGTCCTTGAGTGCATTTCGATCGTCTTTGAGGGATATCCACGCACTTCCCCGCAGCACGTATCCATCACCATCTTGAGGATTGAGTTCGATCGCTTTTGTATAGTCAGCGATCGCATTCTTGTAATCTTGAATGATTAACTTGGTATTACCACGGTCGAGATAGGCTTGACGATCTTTGGGATTGGCGGCAAGGATCTGATTTGCTAAAGCCAACTTCTGCTCGTACATCTTTTTTTGATAACGATTCGCCTGTTGCTTCGCCTTTTTAAATTCTCCAAGTTCGGCATAGGGGATTAAAGTATTGCCAAACTTCGCGATTGCGGCGATCGGCATTCCCAGCAAGCAGATTAGATAAACGATGCCCAAACTAAATCTGGTAAATCGACGCGATCGGACATTTTGAAAGCGTTGTAGGCTGCCTTTCGCGAGATTGTAGCGCTTGTAAAAGGTAAGGTCGCTAAATTTCAGCGATCGCATGGCGTCATAGATCTGTGCGAGCAGTTCCTGTTGGCTGGGATTCTGGGCTTTATTCTGGGGCCTGTTTGAGGCGGGCAAATCGCTTTCCTTTTGCAATTGCTCTTGCTTGCGAATACTCGCTACGAGTTTGGCACTGCGCCAACTATTGGGAATCGAGAGCGCAACGACAACGCCAATTGCCCCAATTAGAGAACCTCCCGTCCGATCCATGACTGCAATAAACAGGAAAAGCACCACTGCCATCACCTTAAAGATGACATCAGTAAATGGATAGCGTGAGAACATCAATAAATCGACAATTCTGCCCCCATCGAGCGGATAAATCGGCAGTAAATTGGCAAAATTGAGCCCGATCGCCATCCACATCGCTTCCGTCAGCCATTGAGGATAGATCGCACCTTGAGATAGACCAAATGCCAGACCTAAGCCAATTAACAATCCTGGTAAGGGACCCGCCAATAAAACGATAAATTGTTCTGTGACGGAAGCATCATGTTTGCGACCCGTCGCCGCCGCCCCAAACAGTGGAATAAAAAATACGGATGTATTCGTATAGCCGCAGAGTCGCATCGCCAGCCAATGTCCAGCCTCGTGAAAAAACAGTACAGCGACTAACACGAGGAGCCCACTAGCATTCGGGAACCATGGCAAAAACGAAATCAGGAAGACAACTAAACTGCCGACAAATATCCAAATACCGAAACCGCGTTTTATACTTCCCTGTTCGACCTGCTGCATGCGATCGAAACCCTCGATTTCTAGCTCAATTGGAACCTCAACCCGCAGGCTAGGATTCTCTTTAGCTAACTCTGCCCGTTTCTTGAGCATGGCAACGGCTTTACTGTTGCCGTTTCGGAGCTTAATCGCATGATGCCATGCAAACTTCCAGTTTAATTGAAACCTAGGCTGAGATGATGCTTGAGTCTTCTTTTTGTCGGGAACCAGCGAAATTTGTTGCCGTTCTAGGAGGCGATCGATATAACGCTTCCCTCTAACTTCTAAATCTTCAATATACTCAGCAAGTGTCAGTGTCCTTGATGATTTACCAATCTCTCTTACCTTGTCACAATGACTTTGCCATTGATACTCCATAGATACTGCATAGGGATCCCAAACCGTCGTGTCGGGAAGATCGCCGATGAGTCCATAAGCTTTCCCACTCATGGTCAATAGGGTTGTCCCGTCCTCAAAGCGGTTATAAAGCTCCACATCAAATAGGTTCGCAGGGTCAGCAAGGTGGCGAAAGTAAACTTCAGCATAGGTGTGATACTCAGGATGACAAAGCAGTATGCCATAGGTAGGATTTGGGCTGAGTGGAATGCTAGGGCTTAACTTTAGATAGGTTAAAAACTCAAAGCCCATCGCTTCTAATTCTGCAATCTGAATCTGAAACACATCGATAAAGGCAGGTGGTATATCTTCGGCTTGAATCTGCTCGTAGGATGAATATTGAAGTACTATCTTTAAGAGCCTTTGATAGACAATCAGATAGTTGCTCCCAATCAGGAGGGCGTAAACAGCTAGACCATAGAGAATCCAAGAGTTCATAGAAGGCGATCGCAGTTATTTAGAGAGGTAGTCTGGATAGCGAATCGATCGAGGGGATGAAACAATTCGTAATGCTACCAAACTTACAGAATCATGTCATTTACTATACATTCACTATTCACCCTTAGCTAACCCTTAGCGACCTCGCGATGGCTGCATTCCCGGTACGCCAACGGGAATATTGGTTTGGGGACGCATTCCTTCAGGGAACGAGATTAGGATGTTTTCATTACCCGTTAAACCTGATTTGACCTCGGTTTTATCGTTAGACGTTATGCCTATGACAATGGGGGTAAACACAGATGCTCCACTTTCGTTCTTAACATAAACCCCTGTCACCGATACGCCTTTTTCTACTTTCCTAACGATCGCGACCGTAGGCACAACCAGCACATTGTCCAGTTTCCCTACCTTAAATTCCATATTTACATTCATGCCCGAACGCAGTTGCTGTTTGTTCTCCGAAACAATGGCAGCTTTTACTTCAAAACTGGTGACATTTTGAGTTACGGTTGATTGAGGTGAGATCTGCGTTACTTTTCCCTTGAATGTTTGTCCGGGATAGGCATCTGCTTGAATTGTTACCTCTTGCCCTATCTTGATTAGAGCAATGTTCGTTTCCGCCACATTCGCTACGACTTGATTATTACTCGCCAGTGACAAAATCGAAGAAGAGGTTGCTGAAGAAACTGAGCTACCTGATGTTGCAGGGGAAACAAATGCCCCTGGATCGGCATATTTACGCGCCACAACGCCATTAAAGGGAGCGCGAATTATCGTATCTTCGATTTGCGATTGAATCGTCAGTAGAGATCCCTGCGCTGCGATCGCCTGTGCCTCTGCCTGAGTAATATCTTCAGGACGCGAACCCACCTGTTGTAGCGACAAAGCTTGTTGTGCTTGCGCTAACTTGGCTCGATTGGCATCGCGGGTGGCGCGAGAGTTCTCAAAGTCTCTTTGCGAAATTGCGCCACTGTTATAGAGTGCTTGGTTTTGTTGAAAAGTGAGTTCGGCTTGACGCAAATCGGCTTGCGCTAAGGTCACGCTTGCCTGAGCTTGGGCAATGTCTTGCTCGCGATTACCCGCACGCAGTTTTTGGGCAGTGGCTTCGGCGGCAGTGAGTTGTCCTTGGGCTTGGAGCAATTGCCCTTGTAGATTGGAATCATCCATATAGGCTAGGATTTGCCCCTGCGTTACGCGATCGCCTTCCTTGACTAACAGACTCTTGAGACGACCTGAGTTTTTGGGACTGACGTTGATCGACATCTCAGGCTGAACCGTGCCATTGGCTGGCACTGTAATTGGAATGCTAACCCGCTTTACGGCAACAGTTCGAGTCTCGCGGATAGGTGGCGAAATATAGGTTTGAAACACATAAAATCCACCTGCCCCGATCGCACCTAAAACAAGCAACGCAATCAATGTCCGCTGAATCGGAAATCTCCGCTTGGGCTTGGCTGGGGGGGCATCCAGATCGCGATCGTTAGGATTTCGATCCAGCACCGTTTTGCTTTCTTGCTCTTGTTGTGGATTTAGATCTTGTTCAATCATCGAGCCTGCCTATGTTTACGGTAAAACTTGTAACCCATCTTGCCAGTTAAGAGGTTGTATATAGTTAAGATCGACCCCCTTGACTTTAGACGGTTTCTATCAAGATTTCGTTCAAATTGAATTTCAAGCCTCAAGCTTATACTTTTGGCTCAACCATCCAAGGGATCCTAGATGATTGCTAGAGATTTGACATCCAACAAATGCCACAAATGATACATGACTTTCGTCATATGTTTCCTGTTGAAAAGTTTTAGCTATGTACCTTACCGTCGGGCATGGTTGCACCTTGCAATTCTGCCCCAGCTAAATTGGCACTGCTTAGTTCGGCTCGATTGAGCAATGCGTTTGTTAGATTGGCATCACTTAGATTCGTTCTGGCTAAATAGGCTTCGATTAGATTAGCGCCGATCAAGATTGCACCACTCATATCGGCGCGACTCAGGTCTGCACGCGTCAGCTTTACATCTGTAAGATTTGCGCCTTTGAGCTTGATGCGACTGGCTTTGACATCAGGCATTACCGAAGAATTTAAACTTACGCCTGAGAGATCGGCACCTACTAAGATTGCACGTTCTAACTTCGTGTTTGTCATAATTGCACCCGTTAGAGATGCATAGCTAAGATTTGCTTCAGATAAAAAAGCCCCTTTAAGGTTAGCCCCATTTAGTTTCGCTTCTGTAAGATTTGTGCCACTCAAGGTAGCCTCTTGTAAATTTGCGCCTCTTAGGTCTGATTTATTCAGATCGGCTCCTGTGAGATTTGCCCCCCTGAGATCGGCCATGCGTAAATCTGCGTTACTCAGATCGCTGATATTACGTTTCCGTTTCACCTCCATGCCTTGTTGCTCGCTCATACTTCTCTCTTGGCGCAGGTTTGCCCCACGCATACAAGCCCCTGCTAGATTTGCTCCACTGAGATTGGCTGCTCGCAGATCGGCATCAATTAAATTGGCATCCATAAGGTTAGCGAGCGTTAAATTTGCACCAAACAAATTGGCACTTTGAAGCATCGCCCCATGCAAATCAGCATTGCTTAAATTTGCCGTACTCAACGTCGCCAAATTTAAATTAGCACCGCTAAATTTTGCGTCGATTAATGTAGCACCCCGGAGATTGGCACGGGTTAGACAGGAGAAAATAAACGCAGCACTGTGCAAATAGGCTTTGGCAAAGTTTACATCTAGTAAATCTGCTCGACTGAGATTGGCTCCGCCAAGACGTAAACCGCTGAAATCGGCTCCACTAAAGTCCATTTCCCCTGCGGCATATCGGCTCAACAATTCATTGGCATCCATAGCTAAATTTTAGGTAGCAATATGCTGTGACTTGATTATGGCAGTACTACAATGAGTGTACAGGTAGGAACCTTTCTATAGGAACAAAAGTCCAATATGTCTAAAGTGGACAAAAAACCTATGTGCCTTGGTCAAAGCCATAGGCTTTATTGGTCATAACTTGTAGCGTACTTTTAAAACAACATTAACTAAGCTTTGAGGTAATTGTGGTGAGTAACTGGTTTACATCTCTAATCAAGTTTGCACGGCAATTCATCATGGGTGGGCTGCGGCGTTATCAGCGGTTTGCGATCGCTTGTCTACTGACCACCCTATTGGCAATTAATTTAAGTCCGAGTTCGGCGATCGCGCTTGATTTTGGGGACTTATTTCGGATCTTGCCCTCGGCAATCCAAGTGATTCAGCTTTCTAATGTCTCTGATAATGATGAAGTGAATCTCGGTCGCCAGATCAATGCTCAAATCTCTCGCCAAGTTCCAATTAGTCGAGATCGCAATGCCAATCGATTGGTTAGACGGTTAGGTGAAATGCTCGTGCCCAATAGCGATCGGCCCAACATTCCCTACACCTTTCAAGTTGTTGACGATAATGGCATTAATGCTTTCGCTACGATGGGAGGCTTTGTCTATATCAACACAGGGACAATCGCGGCGGCAGACAATGTTGCCCAACTAGCCAGTGTAATAGCCCATGAAATGGGACATATTGGTGGTCGCCACTCTTTAGAACAAATGAAGCAAGCTGCAATTACCCAAGGAATTGCTACAGCGATCGGTGTTGAGAACGACCAACTCGTTGGATTGGGAGCGAAATTGGCTTTACAACTACCCCTAAGTCGCGAAGATGAGTTTGATGCTGACCGACGTGGTCTATTGACGATCTCTCGTGCGGGGTTTGCACCTCAAGCTATGCCTGCCTTTATGCAAAAGCTGATGAATTCGGGAGGTGGGACACCTGACTTTTTAAATTCCCACCCTGCAACACCCGATCGCATTAATGCCCTGAACGAACAAATTCGCCAAAATAATTTGGCAAGTGCGGGTGGTGGCTTAAACGATCGCGAATATCAACGTATCTGGAGATCGCGCTATCGTTAATGATTGAATATTCACCAATGTTTCAACTGGTAACAGATTTTCACCATGGCGCAGGTACAGCTAGAGAAAATTGCAAAGCGGTGGGCAGGCTCTGATGGCATCGAAGACATCAACCTCAATATTCCCGATGGTGAGTTTTGGGTGTTTGTAGGGCCTTCGGGCTGTGGCAAGTCTACGATTTTACGCATGATTGCGGGGTTAGAGACACCAACAGTAGGTAATATCACGATTGGCGATCGCTCGGTCAATCATATGCCTGCTCGTCAGAGAGATGTGGCGATGGTGTTTCAAAACTATGCCCTCTATCCACATATGACCGTGGCAGAGAACCTTGCATTTGGGCTAAAGATGCGTAAGGCTGACCCTAATACAATCAGCGATCGGGTTCTGGCAGTGGCAAAATCTCTCAGCATCGAGCATCTCTTAAAACGCAAGCCGACTCAACTTTCGGGGGGGCAACAACAACGGGTAGCTTTAGGACGCGCGATCGCCCGCGAACCGCAGGTATTCTTGTTAGACGAACCGCTATCAAATCTCGATGCCCAATTGCGCGATGACACCCGTGCTGAGCTGAAGCTGTTGCATCAAAAATTGGGCATTACGATGATTTATGTCACCCACGATCAGACAGAAGCGATGACCCTCGCCGATCGAATTGTCGTACTCAATCGTGGCAGAATTCAGCAAATTGGCACACCTGCGGAAATCTACTATCAGCCCCAAAACCTTATGGTTGCGACATTTCTAGGCAGTCCACCCATGAATGCGATCTCAGCCATCTATCAAGACGAACTACTTACGATTGGCGAACAGAACTTCACCTGTCCCGAACAATGGCGATCGCTGCTACAATCGGCGCAAGGTCAAAAGGTTCTGATTGGAATTCGACCAGAAAACCTAAATCTAGTTCCTTTGGAAAGTGATTCCTTGCAGGATGCGTCCCAACCCAATGGCAGTAGTTCTATATTACTAACTTTACGTGTCGTAATTGTGGAACCATTGGGAAGTGAAACACTGATTCGGGCTTGTCTGCCTGACGATCCTTCGCAAGTCCTACAAATCAAAATCCGTTCCACTTCTTCTCGAATTCTTTCGTCAATACCTGCGTCGAAAGACCTGATAGGTGTCTCTTTCAGTTCTGACGATCTATTCCTATTTGCTCCCGAAACAGGAATCAGATTGGCATGATTTCTCCCCTACAATGAAAAACTTATCTAAAAATCAGAAACAATTATGAATCGTCGTAAAGTACTCTCTTGGTTTGGGCTTGGATGGCTTTTTAGTGGGGTTCCTACCCTACTAACCGCTTGCTCCAACGAACAAGCAACAACCCCATCCCAAACTACGGCTGTTGCAACTACCTCTGCGCCTACCTCTGCGCCTAAAAGTGGTTTTCGCGCTGTGGGAACCATAGCACAACTAGAAAAAGAGGGGCAAATCAAAGCAGAGAGTGTTTTAGTCGTTCGCGATCGCAGCAATCCTACTACACCCTTAGCCGTCAATCCCACTTGTACCCATAAGGGCTGTACGGTAGATTGGAAAGGTGGCGAGTTTGTTTGTCCTTGCCATGGAGCAGTATTTGGCCCTGATGGCAGCGTTCGTAAAACACCTGCTAAGGAACACCTAGCAACCTATGCCGTGAAAGTGGAAAATGGTCAAGTTTTGATTGCTTCTAAATAAACTGTATGCATAGCGATCTCCGAATCTAGATCCAGCAGAAGCCCGATCTAGATCGGAGGTAAATTGTATCTCACAATGAATTTTGATAACTGAGGGCAATTACAGCGTTAAAGATTGTGCATTGGTTTCAATCAGCTTCGCTAGATCCTTTAAAAACTGAGCTGCATGAGCGCCATAGATTACTCGGTGATCGCTGGTCATATTTACCTGCATTTGGCTACGCACGGCGATCGCACCATCCGCAGTTGCCACGACTTGGGGCTGGGAAGTTCCCACCGCTAAAATTGCACCTGTTCCTGGTGGCAAGATCGCATCAAAGCGATCGACCCCAAAAGTGCCCAAGTTAGAGATTGTGAACGTACCTGTACTGTACTCATCAGGTTGAAGCTGCTTCGTTCTTGCCCGTTCGACCAAAGATTTCCAGTTGCGTGACAAGGTATAGATATCGGTTTGATCGGCTTTAGCTAAAACAGGTGTAATCAAGCCACCGTCATCCATAGCCACCGCTACGGCAATATTGATATCACTTTTGTAAGCAATCCCTTGCTCGGTAAATGAGGCATTAATTAAAGGATGCTTTTGTAAAGTCATAGCGACGGCTTTTGCCAGCAATGCGGTCATGGTCACACCCTTAGATTTGATCTGTTTGTAAAGCAGATCGAGAGCAGTGGTTGTAATCGTATAACCCACATGGAATGTTGGTATGCCCAGACTGACATTCATATTGCGCACGACGGCATTTTGGAAAGTCGTGAGTGGCTGTACGGAACCCAAAGAGGGAGACACAGGTGTTTTTGCTGGAGTTGACAACGGTTTTTGAACGGTTGGCTGTGCGGCTGGGGCGCTTGTAGGAGTGCTAGGCGTACTGGCTGGGGTGCTTGCAGGTGTAAGATAAGCCTCAACATCGGCGGCTGTAACACGACCATTTGGTCCAGTACCGACAATTGTACTGAGGTCAATGCCCTTATCTTTGGCGATGCGCTTGGCTCTGGGCGAGGCAATCAGACGGGATGGCGATGCAGTTGGGGCTTTGGGCGTTGACGTAACAACATCAGGAATTGACACGACTTCAGGAGGCTTGGCTACGGGTGCGGGCGCAGGTGTGCTGGTAGTGCCTGCACTGGTTACTTTCTTTTCAGCTTCGGCTATTTCTTCTTTGGTCTCAGCAACATAGGCGATCGCCATACCTACAGGCGCACTTTCACCCGATGGGACGACGATTGCACCTAAATAGCCTTCATAGAAGCTTTCTACATCCATGTCAGCCTTGTCAGATTCCACAATCACCACCGTCTCGCCTTTTTCAACTTTATCGCCAGGAGACTTGACCCATGAGGTGATCTTGCCCTCAGTCATGGTGGAACTTAAAGCAGGCATGAAGATTTCGTAAATCATAATGACATTGATAAAAATACTGACAGAATCAAGGACTGGCGGGCATAAGCCAACCTAAATCTTAGCTTGTTTTGGCGAGATTTCAGCGATTCCTTGCAGGATGCGTCCCGCCGCTTTAAGCCGTAGGTGCGATCGGTAGAAACTCTTTTTAGGAAAAGCATTCAGACTATAAGCATGATTGACGATCGACCTAACCACACCCGATCGCGATCTCTTTGGTTTTAGGGTACTTGCTGAGTAATTTCTGAAATACTTGAAAGTCAAAACTTCTGGGATCGATGCGCGAACCCGAACGATCTACAGCTCTGTGGGTGGTGATGCGATCGGGTGCGACTGAAGTTTTAGCGACGAGCCAAGCCAAAGATCGATATTGTGCGCTGGTATAACCACTGTGGGTATCTCCATCGTGCATGCCATCCCATGGCGTCTCTAGAGAAATGTGATAGGCAAAGTTATTTACAGAACTAGATAAACGGGGATTGGTCTGCACCGTTTCTTCGCCTCGCGCACTGCGAAACACCGATTCACCAGCACCAAACGCTCGCTTGTCAGGAGGCACAAAATAGACAATCGTTCCATCTTGCGAAATTAAGGTGTGATAGCTGGCTTGCTCATCTTCATCGGCATGGAACGTCTGGAAAAAGTTGATGACACTACTGGCCGAACCTACGGTTTCATGCAGCACAACGATCGGAGCTTGGTTGAGCGGCTTGCCCGATAGATCCTTAAGATAGCGATCGCCATAATTGCTCGGATCGGCTAAAGCAATTATCTCTTTTGGCGCATCGTTGGGCTTTTTGCTCGTTGCAAGGGATGTAGCGGATAGCTTAGAAGCTCTCGCAGATACTGTTGTGGCTGGGGTTTTCGCTGTAGATCTGGCTATACGAGGTTCTTGGCGAAACCGAGCCAACGCGATCGGGGTAGAAGTTAGCGCCGCAGGCAGAGAAGGATTGGGTGGATTGATAGGTGGCTGTACAACACAACCAGGCTTGGGGGCAAACTGATTGAGGTAGCCTGAAGTGGCAGAAAAATCTGTGTTAGCTCGATTTTGGATGACAAAGTCAGCATCTGCGACAGAATAGGTTCGTGCTGGCTCGACCAGAACGATCAAAAAAATTACAGATAAAAAACAAGCGATCGCGACGAATATCTTTGATTTCATACTTACCATTTTGAAATTCCTAGGCGATCGCTTGCTGTAAATTTGGGTACGAAATTGCTACGCCATACCAAAGAACTTGAAAAAATATTCTTAATTTTCTCCCTTATTCGTTATGTTTTGGATAAGCCTCTATCATACTACTGACTTCTTGACTTAGTGTGAATACTGCTACAAGAAACCGCTGATAAAGCTGTTTAAACTGTTTTGCCGTGATGGAATCTAGAACCCAATGATAGATAACGACTAAAATATTATTTTCATTTTGAGGAACGAGGGCAAAGCTAGCGCCACAAACTTGATTGGCATAAAGCTGACGGTGAAAAAGAGCTTCTAAAAACGCAGGATCGGGAGAAGCTGGAATTATCGCAATGGGGGTTGACAAAGAAAAGAAGCTGCCTGTTGGCGAAAGTTGAATTTCTAGACTTAGTTCCCCATCCTTTGAGTCCATAATGGAAGCTGGTATGGGTATGGAAAGGCGACACCAGCCTGATTCGCTTAAGAGGATTTTCGGTAAATTTGATGATTCGCTCAGTTCAGTTAGCGCTATATCTAGATCGTTTTTTAAGGACATTTTGCTTAAATTTACTAAACTTACTTTGTGGCGATTCAATCCTTGGAAATTGAAGAACGGTGCGATCGCTAGCGTTGCTGAATATCGTTAGCGATTGCGCTACCAACCGCAGGTACATAATTATCCACAAAACCATGTCCTTTGCCTTTACCGACACTATGCAATTTAGAACCCTCAGTTCCGCCAGTACCGATCGCCGCATCAATTTTTCGTCCTGTTTCGCTATAGGTTCCAACAAACATACTGACGACATCTAAGCCACCAACATACATGTTGATATCGACAAGTGCGGATGGATGCTGCACGGCATTGCCAGCATAGATCAGCTGTATATATTTATTCATGGCTTTTTTAGCCGCTTCCGCCGCAAATCCTTTTAGACTGATTTCAGCCAGAACTTCAGGATCGAGACCAATTCCTGGATCGTTTGCTTGCCAATATTCAAGTACTTCCTGCCATCTATTTTGCTTAACTTCAGGTAGAAATTCTGGAATTAATTTTTCATGGACATTTCTGACCGCATTGTCTGTTTTGATCGTGCCACGACTATGGGCGGATACGGTAACTCTTTCTTGGCGATGAACTGCATCCAGCATAATTTCTTCCTGCTTTTCTGTGGCTTCATCCCTGACTTCGACTTTACCCTTGAGACAATCCCACACATCGACCAGTGGATTGCCCCTCTGAGCGCTGTAGGTGTAAAGCACGTCGATCGCACTTTGTCCGACTGCCATATCATCCTGAGCGTCAAGAGCCTGATTCACAGACTCTTGTAAAGCAGCAGCACTCAAAAGTCCCGATTTAGGAGCCACAGCCATTCCGTTGATATGCGTGACTTTGGGATACCAATCCCCCAAAGAGATCGGTTCTGGATAGGGGGCAATCATCGGAGCCTTATCGTTAAAGCCTGTAACCAGTCCCATCGCAAAATACATCACCTTGCCATCTTCCATTTGCCTGCGTTTCACCTCTTCAATCGTACGCTTGGGGGCTCGACCTGATATACGGAACTGCTTGCTGTCAAAATCGCTAAAGTCACTGCCATATTCCTTGCCAGCACCTGTTACTTTTGCCGAAAAAGCATTGCTTCTTTGCCTTGTTTTAGGCGCAGAGTCCATATCTTCACTGGGGGGAGCACCGATCTTCTCAATTTCCGCAGTCGCTTCCTGTCGCAATTTGTTCACGCCTTCTCTGCGATCGCTTTCTTCGTCTGCAACTTTTAACCAGCCATCAATAGCATCGAGTAGTTCGGAAAGCAGGATGCGATCTGCTCCACTTTTTTCAATGGTTTCAAGAATTTCATCTATTTTGGCAATTCTATTCCTTCTGTGAAATTTAACGCTGGTTGCCTTTTTGAAATCCTCGGCACTCATCAATCGCTGAATGGAAGTGTCAGCGATCGCGCCACGATCGATCGGAATGTTCCCTGAGTCAGGCGCAGAACTTCTCTGTATTGCTTGCTCTGTTTGCTCTGGCTGCTCTGGCTGCTCTGGCTGCTCTGGCGATCGCGCTACCTCTGGCTCGGCTCCGATTGCTAGTTTTGCCTGAATTTTTGCCTGATAAGCCGCTTTGATACCCTCCCACTTTCTTGCCATGATATCCACCTCTGGGCGGGGAGCAAAAGAAATGTTCTCTAGACGATGCCCTAGCTCTTTCGTCCGATCGTTGGGTGCTTCTAAAGATTGAGCTTGAGACTCTTGGGGTGGGGCAAAGGGTCGCATCTGCAATGGACTGCCCGTAACGACTGGCTGATTGTGCTGAACTTGTTGAACGGGCTTTTTCCCATCAGATGTATAGTACCGACCCATAGAATATTTTGTCCAAAGCTAAACTACATAGTCTGACAGGGCACATTCAAAGCCACGAATTATATATATTTTAGATCTATCAAGCCTTTTTTGGGTAAACGTTTGAGAGGAATTTATTCCTATTGCGAGATCGCGGAATGACTAAGTGACGAATAACTGGTTGTGCTTCTAAAACCTATATTAACTTGGCATTTATAGTAGTACCCCTTGAAACAACAGTATCGCCATAAATGCCTAAAGTTATCGGGTTAATAATTGCTCGGGAAAGAATGATTGATGAGTACGATCTCCTTATAGAAGGAGATCGTACTCATCTTGTTCATCCTGAACTTGCTGAATAGCCTCTTTGGGAGTTATTTCACCTTTCAGGATAGATTTAAAACCAGGTAAATAGTCATCCATGACAACAAAACTAGCTTGGATCAAAGGATCGATTAACCCCAAGGTTAATCGATCCTGGGTTACATCAATACTGGTTTTATAGCGTACCTCTCCATCGTCAAAATCCATTTCAAAGTTGCCAATATTCAAGCCAAAGTTAGCTCTAGTCAAATATTCAGCAATAGCTAGACGCTTTTCCTCTGGCACTTTTTCTGTCAATGTCGATAGAAAAATGAATTGATTCGCTTCCTCGCGCACTCTGGCATAACAAAACCAACTTCCATTTTCTCCCTCATATTCAAAACGCAAAATTGGCAGATCTTCATGTCGATCTACTGGCCAGTCTTTTTCTATAAAATATTCTTGAACTAAATCTAAAATCTTTATCATTGGAAGCTGTTCTTTATCAAGATAATCAAAAAAAAGCTGAAGTGAGTTATAATCTTATCTGATTTTTGGCATGATTTTTATTTACAAATTTACTGGTTTGGCGATCGCCAGTTCGCGGCAAGCTGGAACTACTACGATTCAGTCATATATACCCATACCTCACCACCATTTTTGTAAGCAATGTTAGTCACAATAAACCTAGCTCCTGGTGCAAACAATACCTCTTTCTCATCTGGGCTGTTTGAAAGTAACTCAATCGATTTACCTGTTTTAACTCCTGAAATTTCATAGAAAATGTCAAATTTATCGCCTCCCGGTGCTTTTTTGGGTGCGTCCTCAGTAGTGGATGTGCTTAATGGATACGCTCTAAAATCTACCTTACCAATAGGAAAACGCTGTTGAGCATATTGCTGTCTTTCTAAATCAGTTTTTTCTTTGAGCTTATTGTTTGAGTCCTCTCCCCGATACACCTTGCCATTGTAGGGACTCATTTTATCTAAACCCGATATTAATGCTTTCATCATCGGATTAGTATATTTGAGGGTAGACATAGCTCCAGTACCGCCTTCATTTCCCCATTTTCGAGCGTTGGGATCTGCAACATCTTTCTCAGCAAAGTCTTTTGTACTTAAGCTGTTAGCCGCTGAAACAATAGGTACATACTCAGCAGTAGTGTACTTAAAGATGGCTCCAAGTTCTTTTGGATCTAAGCCTGATAACTCATCAATGTTTTTCTTGATATCTGGAGGTAAGGTTTCAAGCAAATATTGTTCGTCTACATCACTTAGATATGAATGCAATTCCTCTGGGGTAGAGATCTTCAAAGCCTCAACCTGCTGTAGTAGAATTTCTTCGGAATTTTTTAGCACATCCTTCGAATATTTAAGAAACAAATCACAAGCTTGCTGACGATTTTGGGCTATAAGCTTTTTTAAGTGGCCATCAAGTAATTGTTTTTTATTGGTTTGTAGGCGACTTTTTGCATTCAGGTTGCTCCAATATTGAGTTGCAAGTATTGATTTTTCCTTTCCACCAATTTCCTTGGATTTTGGAGTTTGCAGGTTACTTAATTGATTGGTGTCAAGTTTTCGATCTTTACCAGTTCGTTCGCGATCGACTCGGGATTTCATCATATCTGCGAAATCAGCTAAGTATCCCTGCTGCTCATCTAGGACGGAGGCAGTATGATAAGTTTTCACCAATGCCGCCAAAATTAGTTCGCCTTTTTGAGCAAGAGGTTTCAATAGGGCAGAAAATGCAGTCTTTAATTTCCCAAATTCTTGTTGGTTTGTTACGCCTGCTGTTGGTGAACCCGTTTTATCGAATGCTGCTGATTGGACTTTTTGCTTTAACTTTAGTAAATCATAAAGAACGTCATTGGGTAAGCCTTCTATATATGCACGAGGAATATTTGCATCAGCTAAAGTCTCTAATGCTTTGTCTCGTGTACTTGCATCAGAGGCTAACGTACGAGTCTCATCAGCTTGTAGTTTTTTGTCTCCACCAAAAATGCTTCCGTGGTATGTCTGCCATAAAATAGATTGAATGTCATCTAATTGTTTAGGAGTAATAACACCAATTAGACGACCCAATTCAGCACGAATATCAGCAGTTACAAAACTATTTGTAGTTGAATTAAATCGAGCATTCATAATGGCTTCCCGAACTTTAAACAGATCATCGATTCCTTTAGGCGGAAGCATACTTAAAGTTAAGCCCGGAATACCAACATCACTCAAAACATTCATTTTGTTGTCGTCTGGAGTTAGTCCTTTGTAAGCATGATGCTTTTTCAACAAAACGGTTAAGATCGCTTCAACTTCATCTCCTCCTAAAGTATTACCTAAAAAGATAAAAGCATTATGCTGCCTAATACGGCGTATTGATTGTTGTTTCTTCGCCATGCGATCGTCCGTATCGATCGTTTGTTGTGCTACAATCTCACTTAAACGAGCTAATTCCGCAGTAGAGCGCTCATCAAGTCCATTCAACAGCGTGTCAGATAAACCCTGAGCGCGAAGTGCTTGCTTGAAACTATCTTGGTCTTTAGCCGCTTCAGTTAGTCCCCCAGAAAGAATGTCTTTATAAGTGGTAGATAGGAAATAGCTTGGGAATTGGTTTTCTGGAAGTGTATCCGCAAAATCACTCGGTTTCATCGGAGACAGATTGTTAGCAGACTCGTATTCTTTCCCAGGATTGTTCTTGTCGATTTCAAAAGCTACACCATAGCTTTCTGCTGCTTTATAGACTTCGTAGAAACTGTGGTCGCGATTTGCCAGCATCCAGCCAGCAAGGGCTAATCGCATGCCTTTCATGTCATCTTCACCACTAAGCCCTAGGTTTTGAACTGCATGTAACATCAAATCTGTGGAGCCAGAAATACCAGCTTCCATGCGAGCTTTCACGTCCGATGCAGCTTTTGAACTATCTGAGCCAAGATTAATTTTGTAAAACTCACCACCCTGCCCCCATTCAATTTTGGTATTAGGATCTTTCTTAAATTTGTCTAGTTCTTTCTGATCTGGTTTGGCTTTTCCTTTACGCTTGTAGAGTAATTCAAGTTCGGCTTTGGTTAGGTCTGGCACATCTCCCACGCTAAGTGTACGTTGTTCGGTCAAAGATAGCCCCCTACTAGCAGAACCTTGGCGCTCTTTGTTGGCTTTATGGGTTTCGGCTTTCCATCCCATCACGTTACTAAAGCGATCGTGTCCAAATACATCACGCTTTGAACGGCTACCGGTAGTCTCTTTTTCGCTCTCTGCAATTTGCGCGGACTCAGAAATCTGTTTAGTAGTCATCCAATCTTTTAAGCCAGAGTTCTTGGCAAACCCTGTTTTTACAACTTCCTTTTCGATTCCACCTTTGACAAAACTTTTGATTTTTCCAGTTTTATCGTCTTTCTCGTTCACCACATTTTGTGTGGCTGTCTTGATTTTCCAATTTCTGGGGGTTTTCTTTTTTGCTTGACGATCTAATTCGATCGCAGCAAGTTTCAACCACTTTGAAAGATTGTTGTTGCGAACAGCATTGTATACTAACTTGAGTTTTGTTCGCATGGGTTGCGATTTATCGGAAAACACCTCTTGGATGTTTCCGGCAGTCATCTCGAATGCGCCATAGTATTCATCTCCGCCTTTCCAAGCAAACTCCCGCTCATACGTCTTTGCTTGATCTCGCCCTGTCGCTTTTGCCCAAGCGTCAACGATTTGCTTTACACGAGCAAGTAGTACATCAACAACAGCATTTACTTTTGCATCCTTCATGATTTTAGGAGCCATTTTAAATTCAAACTCCTGCGTCTTGGAGGCATATTTTTCTTCGCTTTGTTGATCGACTCTTGCCTTTGCCATTGGGCTTAGTGCCGCATAAGTGCGTTGAATTGGCATATTTGCATTATTCTTAGCCGAGATAGTTTGATGGGCTACCTCTTGCACCAATTGCTTACCACTACTACGACTTGCCCGATCTCCCATTTCATCTGCTTCTTTTTCCAACTGAGGGTCGCTATTGATTGGCGCTCCTTTGGCTTGTAGGGGCGATTTTACCCGACCCTGCTTCTGTTGGACAACGTGCCATGCTTCATGAGCCAGATGCTTTTCCTCACCTGCTCCTACATAAATATCTGTTCCTTGCGTATAAGCTAACGCCTGTATTTGAGCTGGTTTTGAGGAGTTGTAATGTACTTTTACATCATCCATTCCTATACCAGACAAATTCTCAACCCCTGTTTTGACTTGATCGGGTAATCCAGTATTGTTAGCCGTTTGTTTGCGTTTTAAGGTGGTTCTTGAATCTGCCGATCGCTGTTGCACCACATGCGTCAATTCATGTGCAATTAATTCCTGCCCATCAGTACTTGAGGGATTATAAGATCCCTGCCTAAAGAACACATCTTGCCCTGTCGTAAAGGCTTTCGCTTGAATTGATTGATTTAATTGGTCAGATTGCGAATCTGTATGTACCTTAACGCTACTAAAATCTGCTCCCATCGCCTGACCCATCTTTTCTTGCAGATTGGGATCTAAAGGCTGACCGCTACCCTTTGCCTGCTGAATCGAGCTTTCCAACTCCTCAGAGGCATCCCCACCAACTGTCCCCCGCCGCTGGAGCGCTGGTTTCATTTGTAGTTCTTCGTCCTCCTCCTCTGATGCTTCATCGCGTTGGATAGATTCAGAGAGGGGTTTCATTTGTAATTCTTCATCCTCCTCTTCTGGCGCTTCATTGCGTTGGATAGATTCAGAGAGGGGTTTCATTTGTAATTCTTCGTCCTCCTCTTCTGGTGCTTCATCGCGTTGGATAGATTCAGAGAGGGGTTTCATTTGTAATTCTTCGTCCTCCTCTTCTGGTGCTTCATCGCGTTGGATAGATTCAGAGAGGGGTTTCATTTGTAATTCTTCATCCTCCTCTTCTGGTACTTCATCGCGTTGGATAGATTCAGAGAGGGGTTTCATTTGTAATTCTTCATCCTCCTCTTCTGGCGCTTCATCGCGTTGGATGGATTCAAGAGGTTTGGTCTGGACTTGTTCTTTGTCCTCGCGCTGAACGTTTTCAGAAGTATTAATGGTTTGGACGACTTGCGATGCTACTTGGTCGGCTTCTTGCTCGTACTTATCGCCCACAGCCCCGATCGCTAGCTTAGCCTGAACTTGTTTTGCCTGATAAGCAGCTCTGATGCCCTCCCACTTTCTTGCCATGATATCTACCTCTGGGCGTGGCTGAAAGGAAATATTTTCTAATCGATGCCCCAACTCTGCCGTTCGATCTTCTGCCTGAGGTTGGGCTTGCGACTCTTGAGGTGGGGCAAAGGGTCGCATTTGTAATGGGGTGCCTGTGGAGATTGGCTGACTTTCTTGAACTTGGGGAGCCTGTTTTTTTGCAGATGTACGATATCGTCCCACGGGTTTTATCTCCAAAACTACACGACAAAACTAAGCAATGGCAATCAGAAAGCACTAGCCTACCTTGCATTTTAGCGCTAGCAATCTTTTTTGAGCAAACCTTTTCGTAAAAGTTTATGGGGCTTGCGGCGCGATCGCGTTACGAGCTTAAAGGAAGGCTTGGGTGAAGTTGGGCTGTATCATTACTTTGCGCTTAAGGCGATCGTTTGGCAATACACAGCGACCAATCCCTAAGTCAATTTCTGGCATCCAAAACGGTTCACCAATCTGTAACTGATAGACTCCTTCCACTAGTTTATAGATTCCCAAGGGTAGATGTCCGTCGCGCTGCCAAAATCTGGGATTGTAGATCGCATAATACGTCACACTTAGTTTGCGATAAATCGCTAATTTTTCTTCATACTCTCCGCCTGAGGTTTGGGATACCACTTCCAATGCAAATATGGGAACCAGTTCCTGTTCTTCCCAAACTACATAGCTCGTACGCGATTCTCCACCTTTGCGACGTTCCACGCCCAAACTCAAAAAAACATCTGGCACAACGGGGACTTTGGGATTTAACCCTGTGGTGTGATAGACACCCATACCCAAAGCGAAATACCAGTCGTCGCGATTTTCCCAGATGTGTTCCAGCAAAAACAGCAACACATTCGGTATGAAGTTCTGGTCTTCGTTATCCACGGGGGTATCGTCTGAACCGATGAGTTCGTTGCTGGTAGGCAGGTTTTTTAGATCTACTTGAAGCACAAACTAACCTCAAAAGTATTTGAGCTATCTGACTCGTATTATAGGCGATCGCCTAACAACCAGAGCAGCTCAATTATTTTGGAAAGTGAAATATAGGAGTAGCGCCATCAAAAATTAGGCGGATGCCCTTGCCTGCGCAAAATGGTAGAGACCTGAGCTTGCTTTAGCATCGTTCGATTTGCGGCAAGTGCGAGGACTATATATCGGTTTCAGTCGCTTTTTTGTTCTTCGCTTTCTCTTTTTCAATGAAATCGTCATCTCGGTCTGTTTCGATGCCTTTCTTCTTTAGTAGCGGTTTTAATTTTAGACGATGAGCATTCCCACAGGCAAAGATGCGATCTCCCGCTTTTTCCGCCTCTAGAATAGTGTCATACATCGATTTATCCCTATAATAGTCATTGAATTTCGCGCGCTTGCCGATTGTGACTTTTTCTTCGCCCATTAGTTTCAACTTACTTTTCCATGCCCAGTACTTCCACTTAGTCGTAAGGCCTGTTTCCTCCTTCGCTGCCTCCTCATACAATTTTGTGAGCTCTTCCAGATTCTCACCTATAGGCGTGTCGCTAATATCGTCCAGGGTATTACCATTCTTGATTTGTTCCATGGTAGCCGTTATATTTTCATTGTGCAGCTTGCCAAATTTTTTTAGCCCCTCATTTGAACTGGTCTTGCAGTACCTTAATGCCTGTTTAAACGCTTTGATTAGTCGGGCTGGGAGGTTCGCTGCTTGCAATGCGGATTGGGAGTCAGGCTTGATCAGATGTCCGCTCTTGGTATATTTGTTGGGCTCAATTGGACTATTTTTGTACTTCTTCTGCGCCTTTACAATCTCTAAGATGTCGGCTAGTCCGCGTGCATATCGTACATACGCACTCTCTGCATGGTGCTTGAATTGGTTTCTTCCTATCCTTTGGTCGTCTAAAACTTTCTTTAAATCTTCCTCATCAATGTTGGTTGCGTTCTCATTGTTGTCATCGCCTTCCTGTTCATCGTGATTGACGATCCCTTCATACCGAAATTTCGTGATGTTTGTGCTATTAATGATATCGGGAACTTTCGTACTACTGTGACTCTCGCCTAATACCAGCAGCCCTTTTGGGAGGCGCACCCATGTCCCATCGGACAACTTACCAATTCCTTCTACGCTCGTTGGATCATTCGCAAATTCTTCAAATTCCTGCCGATCCTTAAACCGACGAACAATTTTGTCATTGATAAGTTCTCGTTGTTTTCCTTCTTGCGGGTTATCGGGTTTTTCATAATTTTGCCCAATGAATGCCTTGCGCTGTATTGAGTTAACTGTGTGAGCTTTTGCCATAACTTCATGATCTTGCTTTGGTAACTGATGCGAACTCTGCTGCACCACATGGGTCAACTCATGGGCGATCAACTCCTGTCCACCTTTACTACTTGGGTCATAAGCTCCCTGCCGAAAGAAAATATCTTGTCCCGTCGTAAACGCTTTCGCCTGTATCGATTGATTTAATTGGTCAGACTGCGAATCTGTATGCACTTTTACGCTACTAAAATCTGCTCCCATCGCCTGACCCATCTTTTCTTGCAGATTGGGATCGAGAGACTGACCGCTACCCTTTGCCTGGTGAATCGAGCTTTCCAACTCCTCTGAAGCATCCCCGCCAGCCATTGCCTCCCGCCGTTGAAGCAATGGTTTCATTTGTAATTCTTCGTCCTCCTCCTCTGGTGCTTCGTCGCGTTGGATGGATTCAAGAGGTTTGGTCTGGACTTGTTCTTCGTCCTCGCGCTGAACTTGTTCGGGGGTATTAATGGTTTGCACGACTTGAGATGCTACTTGGTCGGCTTCTTGCTCGTACTTGTCACCAACCGCTCCGATCGCTAACTTAGCCTGTACCTGTTTTGCCTGATAAGCTGCTCTGATGCCCTCCCACTTTCTTGCCATGATATCCACCTGCGGGCGCGGCTGAAAGGAAATATTCTCTAATCGATGCCCCAACTCTGCCGTTCGATCTTCTGCCTGAGGTTGGACTTGCGGCGCTTGAACTGGGGTAAAGGGGCGCGTCTGTAGCGTGTTAACTGTGAAGGACGGCTGGCTTTCTCGATCTTGGCGAGCCTTTTTTTTGGCAGATGTACGATATCGTCCCACGGGTTTTATCTCCAAAACTACACAACAAAGTTAAGCAATGGCAATCTGAAAGCACTAGCCTACTTTGCATTTTAGCGCTAGCAAACTTTTTAGAGCAAACCTTTTTCGTAAAAGTTCATTGGGCTTGCTGCGCGATCGCGTCACGAGCTTACAGAAAGTCTTGGGTGAAGTTGGGGTTCATCCTTTTACTCAACCTACAAGATCGGCGATCGCTTCGCCAAGTAACCTACCAGCAAATTCGGATGCTAGAAGTTAACGATCGCGGCTATTGGGAAACTAGCGATCGCTATCGGTAGATGCTAAAAAAACTGCTGAGATGCGATCATTGTATCTAATCGCAAACTTCTCCATCCTTGTTGCGATCGCATTAAAAGACAGAGCGAAGGAGAATGGAGCGTTTTGGAAAGTGAAACACAGTGGAAATGTGAATTTATTAAATCTAAGAGTTCTGCCTGAAAGAAAACTAATCAGCCCAACCAGTTTTATATCCAACCTTCAACTTACCCTCTCCAAATTCAGGAGGCAATTTAACAGATTGCTTGACGTACAGCGCAAGCCAACTTTCAGTATTTAAGAGAGGATCGTTTGATTGGCTTTGGCTACTTGAAAGAAGACGATCTGCAATTTTCTCAATCGATCTAACTTCAGTAGAGATCTCATAGATTAAAGATGGGTCAATCTTTGTCTCGATTTCTACATCAACATTAGGTTGTAATTTGCCGCCAAAGATTTGACCGCGCATATCTAGTCTGAGATGAAACAATTCATCGGCATCAATTCTTTGATAAATTTCAGGACTGACTATAAACGTCAGAAAGCATCTGATAATACTGTCGGTTCCATCTAAGAAATCGACTGCTAGTTCCAATGCTCTAATAGAGATCGAACTTCCTTCGCGATCGCGCATTTGCAATTCGCAGTCCAGAGAATGATGCAATGTTTTCATCGGTAAGGTTCCCCCGCAATTAAGAATATGAACAATTTAATACCATTTTCAAAAAAAGATGCGTTGCATCATTTTTTGAAAAGACCGCGCAGAGCGCGGAACCCAAAACCCGATCTGTGGCAAATTCAAGAGAAATTGGTATAACATCAGAAAATCGCTCATATAGGGAATCAGGTGGAACTTGATTTTACTCAAAAAATTCATTTACTAAACATAAGGATCTCAGTTGCCCTTTTTAACTAACTTTACCTACTTACCCATATGAGCGCAGAAAATAATAAAGATTAGATAACTAAATCATTCCTTTTTACTTTTTATTTTTGATTCTCCCTCCTTTTCTTTCTTTTTTTGCGCTTCTTGATATTTGAGTTAGTTTCTTTATTTACCGTTTTATTCTTACCATATACGTTGTCATATATGGCTTCCCAATCCAATTCATCTTTATCAGAATTTTTAGGCTGGCTTTTTATGTTATCTTCATTATTTACCGTTTTTTTCTTAAACGTATATTCAAGGGCTGTTTCGGGATTGATCACCCAATCGCCACCCTTTTCATATCTCAAGATAAAAAGTCGACTAGAACTTTCTTGTTTGAATGAAAACGCATCAATAAGATTTTCCTGAACATCTAGTAATTTATCGACTAATACAAATGTTCCAGTCTTCACATAATCCAAAGATATCTCCTGTGATAATGCCGATTTCTTGAATTTGTTTTTGTTCTCTTCCTTCAAGTCATCACCTGAAGCATCTCCAGGCTTGTATTTCCCTTTATATCCTAACTTCACACCAACCGTACCGCTACAGCTATCTTTTAGATTGCCTAACTCATTCAATGTTTTTGATGGTGAAACAAACTTAAATGCCGAACCTGTAACGTTATTCATCGCGATCGCGGAAATCCCAATATCTTCTGCCATCGATTTAATTATTCCCGCTTTTTGTCCCACTTTCTTCTTTTCGCTCGTTTGGGATGCGATTTTCACAACAGAATCTAAAAGACCACCAATCACGGCTGGTGCTCCATCAAGAACATTCTTTGTGAAAGGAATTTGGACTTCAGCACCCACCTCAAAAGATATTTCATCTTTCCCCATTCTTTTATAGAGACCTTTCGCTTCATTTGGATCTTTGACATAACGCTTTCTCTTACTAGTGTCTTCAAGCGCGACGACCTTGAGTTTCCCAGACACCTTAAAGATTCCTGCTTTCCCTTCAAATGGAACCTCTAACTGATAAGCCGCTCGACCAATTTTTGGTTGTACTCGACTTTTACCTTCTTTGGAGAATTCTTTGCCACGTTCGGTGTAAAACCTATCTTTACTATATGTATGGAATCTCTTGCCAATATGCTCTTTACCGCCTCGACCGATCGCTAGAGACTTGTGGTCGTAGCGATTGCCAATGGAGTTTTTAACGCCAATCTTTCCGCTCAATCCCATGCCACCCGCACTTTTTATCCCTCCCGAAGCAGTTCCACCAAGCAACGCTCCAGTTTCGACATAGTTCTTCTTTCCCTCGCCAAATGCTTTCTTCTCAACTTTTGCCGCCCATTTTTCTGCCTTATCGTATCCATCATTGCTCAGAGACCCTCCCCACATATAATTAGATATCCCAACTGGAAGTACAGAAGATTCGACGAAGCGGCGATAGATCGCATAGGAAATCATTCTCATGACCATTTTGCTGTCCTCGCCTTCAGACTCAAAATATCCTCCTATCTCAGCTTTTAATTCGGCAAGTCCCCCAATTTTAGCGCCCCCAGTTACTGTAAGCTCGCAGCGAGTGTTAAGTTGTTTCGCTTTTTTGCGTTCGCATTGCATGAGAAGGCGCATCCCAACAAACCCTACACCTGACGGTTCGACTGGAATCTTTAGTTCCACCTCTAGTTTGCTCTTGTCTCCTACATCGGGCACTGCCGTATCGATTAAATGACCGCATCTGTCAAAGGCAGATTTGGCGCTACCTTCATGCTTTAGTTTCTTTGGGTTTTCGTCGTCTAGATCTATTTTGCTTTTATTATATTGGGACTCTATTGATTCTTCTTCGTCGTCTAGATCTATTTTGCTTTTATTATATTGGGACTCTATTGATTCTTCTTCGTCGTCTAGTTGTATTTGGTCGTTTGGCGATTGAGAGATTTGTGTGACAGGTTGTATCGGTTTGGGAAAAATTTTTCTACTTGTATCCCCACTATTCCCGCACTTGCGCTGCACTGCTCCGCCATTTTGCTGCACGACATGGGTCAATTCATGGGCGATCAACTCTTGTCCATCCTTGCGACTGGGGTTATAAGCTCCCTGCCTAAAGAATACATCTTGCCCTGTCGTAAAGGCTTTCGCTTGAATTGATTGATTTAATTGGTCAGATTGCGAATCTGTATGTACCTTTACGCTACTAAAATCTGCTCCCATCGCCTGACCCATCTTTTCTTGCAGATTGGGATCTAAAGGCTGACCGCTACCCTTTGCTTGCTGAATCGAGCTTTCCAACTCCTCAGAGGCATCCCCACCATCAACTGCACCCCGTTGTTGGAGCGCTGGTTTCATTTGTAGTTCTTCGTCCTCCTCTTCTGGTGCTTCCTCTCGTTGGATAGAATCAGAAAGAGGTTTCATTTGTAGTTCTTCGTCCTCCTCCTCTGGTGCTTCATCGCGTTGGATGGATTCAAGAGGTTTGGTCTGGACTTGTTCTTCGTCATCGCGCTGAACGCTTTCAGGAGTGTTAATGGTTTGAACGACTTGAGACGCCACTTTGTCGGCTTCTTGCTCGTACTTATCGCCCACTGCCCCGATCGCTAGCTTAGCCTGAACTTGTTTTGCCTGATAAGCAGCCCTGATGCCCTCCCACTTTCTTGCCATGATATCTACCTGCGGGCGCGGCTGAAAGGAAATATTTTCTAATCGATGCCCCAACTCTGCCGTTCGATCTTCTGACTGAGGTTGGACTTGTGACTCTTGTGGTGGGGCAAAGGGTCGCATCTGCAGCGTGTTAACTGTGAAGGACGGCTGGCTTTCTCGATCTTGGCGAGCCTTTTTTTTGGCAGATGTACGATATCGTCCCACGGGTTTTATCTCCAAAACTACAAGACAAAGCTAAGCAATGGCAATCAGAAATCACTAACCTACTTTGCATTTTAGCGCTAGCAAACTTTATCGAGCAAACCTTTTTCGTAGAAGTTCATTAGGCTTGCTGCGCGATCGCGTTACGAGCTTAAAGGCGGCAATTGGGAAACTAGCGATCGCGATCTGTATGTTTCGCTATTCTTTAGACTCATGAGGCGATTGTACTTCGAGCGTTTTGGAAAGTGAAATATTAGAGGTAAAACAATAGTTGTCTGATGCAAATCGCATAGAATATATTGCACATAAGGCTTGTTGGTGTTGGGTTGAAGAATGAAGCCCAACCTACGCGATCGCCGATCGCACCGCTATCTGACTTTAGCCTAGCTAAAACATAAAATCGATCTCATCACTAAGATTTCAATTGCTCTATAATTTCAAGTGAACTAAAGTAAAGATAACAATGGCAGCTAAAGATAGATTTCATGCTGCAGTTAGGATTGCTCTTGAAAAGGAGCAGTGGAATGTAACCGACGATCCGTTACGGCTGGAAATCGGTGGAACTAAGCTTGAAATTGATTTAGGAACGGAGCAATTGCTGGCTGCAGAGAGAGGCAAAGAAAAAATTGCAGTTGAAATAAAGACCTTCTTGAGTGATTCGCCATTGACTGACTATCATGCCGCGTTGGGACAGTTTTTAAATTATCGGCTTGCCTTAGAAATCGTCGATCCAACCCGTATCCTATATTTAGCAGTTCCTTTGAGTACTTATGAAGCTTTTTTTAAGAGGGAATTTGCACAAATTTCATTAGAACGATACCAGATCAAACTGATAGTTTATGACCCAATTCAAGAGGTGATTGTCCAATGGATACCTTAGAGTTTTATCGCAATGTAATTCAGTCGTTATTGTCGGCTTATGCTGCCATTCCGATCGCGAATGGATCGATTGAGTGCTATACAGTTTTCGATACAAATCAAGACCATTATCATGTCATGAATGTAGGATGGGACGGTCATCGCCGAGTTTATGGCTGCGTTTTACATTTGGATATTAAGAATGGAAAGATTTGGATTCAGCAAAATATGACGGAAATGAGGGTTGCCCAAGAGCTAGTAGATTTAGGGGTGGCGAAGGAGGATATTGTGTTGGGTTTTCAGGCTCCTGAGATGCGGGAATATACGGGCTATGCAGTGGCTTAATTGATGCCGATCGCCGACTTTCCAATTCACCACAACCGGCGATCGCATCACGCATTTAAAGAAAGTCTTGGGTGAAGTTGGGTTTCATCCTGCTATTCAATTGACAAGATCGACGATCGCACTCAATCATCGATTCTGTCTCGTGTATACATGGACATATACAAGTTTGGTGTCATCATCAGCTATCGTGTTGGTTTTCTCGATCTCAAACTGTGCGTTGGGTGAGGTTACGAGTTCCTCCTCTACCTTTACATTTGAAAATGCTTTGATGTCTTTCCCTCGAGTAAGCTCCATTTGCAACAGTATCTTATATTTTCCTGACGTTTCATTTCGGAAATTTTCAGCTATTGACTTACTTTTGCTGTTGCTCTGAAATGTTTTGGGCTCTAACTTTCCAGCACCATACTTTGCAGCGTAATTGCTTGCACTAAGACTCTCCCCACGGTAACAGGTAGCACTCACATCGGGGAGTTTTTTCAGCCCAGATTTTAGGAGCGTTACATGATCCTTGACATCAATCGCTAGTTTCTGCGTTTGTTCTGGAGTCATTTTTTCTGTGTATTTTTCCCACCACGCTCCTCCATGAACTCCTGGGTTCACTGCTTTGTATGATGACATAGAAAATGCATTGATCGCCATTACCTCGGCATCGCTTAGACCATATCTTTGTTGCTCGAATCCCGCCCCATCATTCATTATTTTAGGGATATCGCTATGAAAAAAGTCAGCTGTATTGATTTTCCCGAGCTTGTACTCTCGGTCTCTTCTCATGTCTTTTTCCTGTTTTGTACGCTTCCCTTCTCGCGTTCCACCTGAGTCTCTCCCGTATAGCTTCTTCATAGCTATATCGTACTGCCTGTCGTCTAACTCCACCAAGCGTTCTTTAAACTCGAAGTTCTTTGTTGCCACTTCTATAGCGAAATCGCTTGCCTTCGTTATCGCTTCGAATAAACCAGTAGAATTGGTTTGGTCGAGGATTACCTTTATGGCGTCTAGTTGACGCGGATTTTCCACCGCATATAAAATTAATTGCAGTTTTTCGTAGGCTTCCTGATTTTTCTCTTTTATCTCTGCCATTTTCTGGCTGTTTTCCCTGTCTTTTCGCCGTTCTTTCCATCTCTTCTCAGACCACTCTACCTTATGTATGCTTGCCAACTTAATTCCCTCTGCCACCTTTATGCCAGCCACATCCGCTCTACTTACCACCATACCGACAAGTTTGTGTATTTCATTTCTGCTATTGAGCCGGAATGGTTTACACTCACTATCCACTTTCATGAGTAAGTCCTTCATTATTTCTTTTTTGATCACGGGCTCTAAATACGGGTATTTCTTGATTACCAACTCAACTAAATCTGACTCCACGCTCTCAAATAACTCTGACTTCTCGCCGTTAGTATATTTTGTCCACTCTGGTTGTAGTTGACGCCCCCATGTAATCTTTCGCTGGATACTTCCTCTTGTTTGTTCGCCGTTTACATTCACCGAACTTCCCTTATCGTTAGTCCCGCTTCGACTTTTTCCATCGTTCTCTCGTCCCACCGATCGCTGCACTGCTACACCATTTTGTTGCACCACATGGGTCAACTCATGAGCAATCAACTCCTGCCCACTGCGACTGCTAGGATCGAACGCCCCTTGCCGAAAGAACACATCTTGTCCCGTGGTAAAAGCTTTCGCCTGTATCGATTGATTTAATTGGTCAGACTGCGAATCTGTATGTACCTTTACGCTACTAAAATCTGCTCCCATCGCCTGCCCCATCTTTGCTTGCAGCTTGGGATCTAAAGGCTGACCGCTACCCTTTGCCTGCTGAATCGAGCTTTCTAATTCCTCAGAGGCATCGTCACCATTAACTGCCTCCCGCCGCTGAAGCGCTGGCTTCATCTGGATCTCTTCATCCTCTTCTTCTGGCGCTTCGTCGCGTTGAATAGAATCAGAGAGGGGTTTCATCTGGATCTCTTCATCCTCTTCCTCCAATGCTTCCTCTCGTTGGATAGAATCAGAAAGGGGTTTCATTTGTAATTCTTCGTCCTCCTCTTCTAGTGCTTCGTCGCGTTGGATGGAGTCAAGAGGTTTAGTCTGGACTTGTTCTTCTTCCTCACGCTGAATATTTTCAGGAGTGTTAATGGTTTGGGCGACTTGCGAGGCTACTTTGTCGGCTTCTTGCTCGTACTTATCGCCCACTGCCCCGATCGCTAGCTTAGCCTGTACCTGTTTTGCATGATAAGCAGCTCTGATGCCCTCCCACTTTCTTGCCATGATGTCCACCTGAGGGCGCGGCTCAAAAGAAATATTTTCTAATCGATGCCCCAACTCAGCCGTTCGATCTTCTCCCTTTGGCTGAGGTAGGGATTGTTGGGGCGGCGCAAAGTCGCGCATCAATAAAGGTATGCCAGTGGAGATGGGCGGACTTCGATCGCCCGATCTCGCTTTCTTTTTGGCTGAAGTATAATATTTTCCCACAACTTCCTCCAGACTAAACAACGTAGTCGAGCAAGGGATGTTAGATAATAAAAAACGTCTAAATTTTACCTGTTTTTATGATTTTTGGCTATATTTTTTCATGAATCTTTCTTTATGGATCGATTGAGCGAATTGTAGGTTGCTGCGCCATTCTAATACCCTAAATTCGCTCGATCGGGGCGAGTTTGGGGTCGAGGATCTTTTTCCCTTGACCGGGAAAAGCTACAGCCAAGAACATTTTGTTGCCTTCTCCTAGTAGGTTTGTGACTTTTCCATCGCCAAACTTGTCATGCCTCACCCGATCGCCAACTTTCCAATTCAGCACAACCTGCGATCGCACTACGGGTGTGAAAGAAGCCTTGGGAGTCGTTGCGATCTTTTCAGTGCGTTTGTAGGTGGGAAGTCTATCGCTACCTTTCCCTTTGAGCAGATCCTTGGGGATCTCAGAGAGGAATTGGGAAGGAACGGCGGATTCGCGGTTGCCATAGAGACGACGCGCATGGGCGTGACAGAGATAGAGTTGCTCTTGGGCGCGGGTAATACCGACATACATGAGGCGGCGTTCTTCTTCGAGAGCCATGGGGTCGTTGAGGGAACGGAAGCTGGGGAAGAGACCCTGCTCTAAACCAACTAGGAACACGACGGGGAATTCCAATCCCTTGGCTCCATGGAGAGTCATGAGCGTAACTTTATGCTCTTCTTCCGAAGATTCATCTAAACTAGAGGACAGTGCCGCACTGGCTAAGAAGCCTTCGAGTGAGGCATCTTCATTCTCTTCGGCAAATTGGAGTGCGGCGTTATAGAGTTCCTTTAAGTTACTGAGGCGATCGCTGGCTTCATCCGTGCCCTGTTCCTGCAATTCGGCAATATAGCCCGACTCTGTCATGATGCCTTCGATAATTTCGGCGGAGGTTTTGACTGGAATCAGCGATCGCCATTTTTGGATTAACTCGGCAAAGGCTAACACGCCCTTAGACGACCTCCCCGCCAAAGTTTTAGCCGTAGTCTCATCGCTGAGGATTTCCCAAACAGGAACGGATAGAGCTTGAGCCGCTTCGCTGAGGCGATCGAGGGTCGTCGCACCAATTCCCCGTCGAGGCACGTTAATAATCCGCATGAGGCTGACATTATCGGCAGGATTTGCCAAGAGGCGCAGATAGGCAAGTAAGTCTTTAATCTCTTTGCGATCGTAGAACCGCTGACCTCCAACAACTTTATGGGGAATGCTCAAACGTACCAGCACATCCTCAAAGACACGCGATTGGGCGTTGGTGCGATAGAGAATGGCAAAATGTCCCCAGTGGCAGTCTGGAACTTGACTTTGGATAGTGCGAATTTGGTCGATCACATACTGGGCTTCTTCGATCTCATCCTCGGCGCGAAAGAGCTTGATCAGGTCGCCATCGGCGCGGGTAGCACGCAAAACTTTATCGATGCGTTGGCTGTTGTTCTCAATTAGTTGATTGGCTGCGGTGAGAATATTGGCTACGGAGCGATAGTTTTCCTCTAGCTTGATCATGGTTTCCGTGCGATCGTCGGGCAAGCGATCGCCAAAGGCTTGCTGAAATTCCATTAGGATCGTGAAATCGGCAGCGCGAAAACTGTAAATCGACTGATCGGCATCACCCACAACAAATACCGAGCGCTTATCCCATTTTGATGGAAGATTATTCGTCGTCAGCAAGCGAATTAGATCGTACTGGGTGCGATTTGTATCTTGGTATTCATCCACAAGAATATGTTTGAAGCGATCGTGCCAGTAGTTCAGAACTTCAGCATTTTGCTCGAACAATCGCACGGGAATGAAGAGCAGATCGTCAAAATCGAGGGCATTGTTTGCTGCTAGGCGATCTTGATAAACTTCGTATACGCGCGCGATCGTGCGTCCTCGCAGCGTCGGTTCGTTAATTTCTAATTGTTGCGGCGACCAGCCTTTGTTTTTGGCATTACCGATCGCATACCTTAGCGATCGCGGTTCGTATTTCTTTTCATCGAGATTGAGTTGCTTGGTAGCAATCTCTTTAACCAAAGCCTGCGTATCGGAATCGTCATAGATGGAGAAGTTCTTTTGCCACTTCCGTCCTTTACGATCGACATACTTATCAATTTCCAAACGGAGGATGCGGCAGCACATGCTATGAAAGGTTCCTACCCACAAACCGTCGATCGCATAGCTATTGATATATTTTTTACGAACTTTAGACTTGAGCTTGCGTTGCTGCAATTCTGAGAGTTCGGACAGTGGATGACCGAATTCGGGCACAGCTAATTCTTGTACGAGCAACGCTTCTATGCGTTCGTTCATTTCTTTGGCAGCTTTGTTCGTGAAGGTAACAGCCAGGATTTGTTCGGGGGCAACTTGATGGTTCAAAAGTAAGTTGGCAATGCGATAGGTGAGGGTGCGAGTTTTTCCAGAACCTGCACCTGCAACCACGAGTAAGGGGCCTTCGGTGTGACTTGCCGCCTTTTGTTGAAATGAATTGAGATGTTTGAGAAAGTTGGTCATGACTCGTTGCTTGCTTTAAATATTTGTACCCTTGCAGGAGGGATCGCCCCGTCTATCTTTGCCTTGGTTAACCAAACTGTAAAGCTTGCCCTCTAACTTGTGTGTTTACCTTACCATTAGCAAACACCACCTGACCATTCACCAAGGTTGTCACCGCCCAGCCCGTTAGGTTCCAGCCTTCAAAGGAACTCCAACCGCATTTGGTCAACAGTTCTTCGCGCAGCACGGGTTTATAGGTTTTAAGGTCAACCAGCACCAAGTCAGCATCCCAGCCCTCGCGAATTTCGCCTTTATGGGGAATTTTGTAAGCTTTGGCAACATTACCACTCATCCAACGGCTCACCTGCGCTACGGTGCAGCGTCCTTTCATCGCTTCTGTCAGCATCAGGGGCATGGAGGTTTCGACCCCCGGCATTCCCGATGGCACCGTCGCAGGCTCTAAAAACACTGTCCCCTCAGAGGATTTTTCAGATGAGGCAGTAAGATCCCGATCGCTTGCCTGTCCTTTTTCGGCAAGGGTATGCGGTGCGTGATCCGTCGCGATAAAGTCAATCACGCCATCTAATAGGGCTTGCCACAGGATTTCTTGATCGCGGGGCGATCGCAAGGGTGGATTCATTTGGGCAAAGGAACCAATTTTTTCATAGGCACTGATATTCAGCAATAAATGCTGCGGTGTCACCTCGGCGGTCACCCATGCAGGCTTATCTTGGCGCAAAAACTCCGCTTCTTCACCCGTAGACATATGCAGGATGTGCAAACGCCGCTGATATTTTTTAGAAAGCTTTACAGCTAGTTGCGTAGCATTGAGCGCAGCTTGATTGTCTTGAATAATCGAGTGCAGTGCTGGATCTTTGCTGCCTGCAAATTCTTGGCGGCGTTGGGCAATACGGGCTTGATCTTCGGCATGAACGGCGATCAGACGCGACCCATTCGCAAAGATTTTCTCTAAAAGTTCCTCTTGGTCGATCAGCAAATCGCCATGCATGGAGCCCATAAAGATTTTGATGCCGCAGGTGGGGTGTGCCTCTAGCAACTCCGTCAAATTATTCGCCGTTGCCCCAATAAAGAAACCATAGTTGACCACGCATTTTTGCGCAGCGCGATCGAGCTTGTCATCCAAAGCGGCTTGGCTAATCGTCAAGGGGCGGGTGTTGGGCATTTCTAAAAAGCTGGTCACGCCACCTTTAGCACAGGCACAACTGGCAGTAAACAGGTCTTCTTTATGCTCTAATCCCGGTTCGCGGAAATGCACCTGGGGATCGATCGCTCCCGGCAACAGCGTCAAGCCCTCGCCTTCAATGACAGTTTCAGCCCGATCGCTGGGAATTTGGGCGGCGATCGCGGCAATTTTGCCATGCTCGACCAGCAGATCGCCGAGAAAAAATTCACCATTCGGTAGGAGGATTTGGCTTTGACGGATTAGTACGCTCAAGGGTAAAGATGATGTGTAAAGGTCAGATACAGATCAAATTATAGAACTTTCGCCGTTAAAACCAGTTGCCGATCATCGTAAACGAAGACCAGAAGTAGGGATGTTTCAGATCGACACCATTGGCACTATCTAAGAATGGAATTGCAGGGAATCCCTTAACTCCGATAATCTTACCCTTCTCAATTTTGATCTCACCCCGCAAGAGTTGAAGCTGCGCCTGTTGCAAGGCGATCGCTTTACTGGGAGCTTGGCGAAGTTGGCTGTAAAAGCTAATCATTAAGGGAGCCGTACCCGCATCGCTCACCGACCAAAGCGAAGCCACGACAGTTTCTGCGCCTGCGCTGACGGCTACCCCTGCCAGTCCTAGATGCTCTCCCACGGCGGTTTCGCAAGCACTTAGGGTGAGAATATTCATAGAGAGTTGCAGGCTTGCCAAACGGTTGATCGTGAGGCGATCGTTCCAAAATTGCACGAATGATTCGTTCGGGGATTGCCCGACAAACTTGGCATGGGTCGCGAGATGGACGATTCCATATTTTTTGTCACTAACTTGGGACTGCAAGTTATCGATCGTGAAACCACTGTTGAGGAAAGAGGAACCCGATAAAACCTGCGCTGCGATCGCTTCGACCTCGATTTTGGTTGCAGGTAAGGGTTGCCAGCCCTGTACGGATTCCGACAAACCCATGGCTAAAACTTGGAGGTTGCGACTGCGATCGCTCCGTTGCAGATCGGCGAGTTGCGGTGTGGGAACGGAAGCGATCGCGTATTTTTCGATCAGAAACTGTTTGCCATCATGCAGCGCCGCAGGGGGGATAATCCGTAGATTGCCATTCATCACAAACACGAGGGTTTTGATGTGAGCCTTTTCGAGTTCTGGCTCCATCGGGCGCACGATCCAATCGTATAACTGCTGTGCCTGCGGCAAAAAATCATAGGAACTAGCATCGCGAAGATTGCTGCGAAATTCTTGAATTACCGCATCCATTTCTGCCGTAGTGGCACGATTCACCACTTGGCGGGAAGGCTGGGCAGTCGCTTGCTTAGTTTTATCACTTTTCTCTAACGAACTTATGGATGAACTAAAGGAGGAACTGATTGGCGCAGAACTACCCGAAGGGGGCACAAAGATTAATTCCAGTCCATCTTTAGAAGTAGTGACATAGATCAAAGCCGTCGGGCTGCCCGTAATCTGGGAAATTTTCTGGAGCTGAGATCCATAACAATCGGTCGAGTCTGGTTGCAGCGATCGCAAACGTTTTTGTAGATAGGATTCCAGTTCGGCGATGTGGGCTTTATCGAGGGCACTACAGGCAGCAGGTATTTGGTTTTGCAATAGGTACTGTCGGGCTAACAAAATGTAAAGCCGCGAAATGCGTCCACGAATTTCAGCGAGATCGGGGGAAAGATCGACCTTGGTTTCCGAGCCACCCGACTGGCTGAGCGCGTTGATCAGGTTAAGGATCAAGAGGGGATCGAGACCTCCTGGGGATGAGGGGTGGGTATGGGGTTGAGGATCTGGGTAGTTCATCCCTGGCGTTCTAGAGGTCTGCGATCGCGCTGGATTCGCAAAACCTAACCCAAGTATAAATACGCTCAGGAGAATCATTGGAATCTTAAAAAAAGAAGTAATCATAGGTTTCTAAGGGCGAATTAAATACCAGCTTACATGCAGATGATTTTTGAGCTTCTTTTTTATACGAGGTCGGGTATGACAGCTATATTTTTGCAGCCCAGAAATCAGGATAATACCAATTTAATTGCTGAAAGCAACAGATAGGAAACGCAAGACACTGTGCTTCTTAACGACATGCTAGATCTGTTCTCCTTGGTCTTTAAATTGGTATAAGCTAAAGTTTATTGACGTTATGCAGCCAGAAAAGTTCGTACTGCGTTCAGCATCAGGTTAGATTAAGAATTTCTGGCGATCGCATACAGAGCGAGTCTTTCTAGGAGTCGCCGATCTATTCCCTGCTTTCTGTATATTCGCAAAAGATGTTTAAGCCGACTTTGATGATGTAAAGCGCGATGACGGTGGCGATCGCGGGGTCAATTGGCAACCCAGCTACGCCGACGAGGGAGACGATCAGCCCTGTAAGCAAGGGCGTACTGCCAGGATTTTTAGAATATTCTTTAACCTTGCCGCGAAAGCCTTCATCACCGCAGAGTTCTTGCCGCAGGATTTTGAGCGTAGATTGCCACAGAGATTTTTGGGGTTCGCCATAGGTTTCTCTAGGATTTTTGGCTTCGATCAAGCGATCGAAACATTCGTCGAGGTTGCCGTTGGCGGCGGAAAGGTATGCCCATACTTCTTGGGCTGGGGCATAGTCGTGTAAAAGTTGCTGTGCCGTTTCGATTTCGGTGGGTGTAAGTTGTAGAGTCATGATTCCATTCATCCATTATTCGTTTAACTGTAGGGGTAAAGCATTCCCGCCGCAATAGATAAATTCTGCGATCGCCTCAATATGGGAATGCTTTGCCCTAAACCTCGCAACGCAGAGACAATTTATCAATGGGAGTGGAGAGCATTACACACAGATCCCCGACTTTTTGCGCGATTTACATCATCAATCTTTGGTTGCAAAGAAAAAGTCGGGGATCTTAAACGCTTTGCAATGCAGGGACAATTTGTCAATTGGAATCAAGAGAAGAGGGTTTAGCATTTGCGGAGCGAAATGTCTGTTGTGTTTTTGGGATGGTGACGCAAATGCTAAACCCCTACGGGTCAATGTTTTGCGTTGTGTCGGATTGTGCGAACAACTGCCGTACGTCATCTATGCTGACACCAAGAATCTTTGCGGTCGCGGCGAGGAGGGTATCGCTTTGGGTGGATTGATAGAGACTTACAAGACTTGGAATTGAATAGGTTTCAATTCCATACTTATCTCCAAACTCCACTTTAATTTCTAGGTTTTTGAGATAGTTCTGTTTCGCTTCTTCCCATTGCTCTAAAGCCTCTGCTACTTTGCCTAAGCCTTGATAGGTGCTTGCCTGAGAATATTGATCGCTAAATTCCACAAAAATTTCCAGCGCTTTGAGGTAGTTCTGTTTCGCTTCTTCCCATTGCCGCAACTCTTGGGCTACTCTGCCCAACTGGTGATAGGTGCTTGCCTGAGAATAGCGATCGCCAAATTCCACATCAATTTCCAGTGCTTTGAGGTAGTTCGCTTTCGCCTCATCCCATTGCCGCAACTCTTCTGCGACTCTGCCCAACTGGTGATAGTTTCCAGCCTGTGAATGGCGATCGCTAAATTCAACATAAATTTCTAGAGATTTGAGATAGTTCGCTTTCGCCTCATCCCATTGCCGCAACTTTTGTGCAAGAATACCTAACTGACCATAGGTGCCTGCCTGAGAATAGCGATCGCCAAATTCCACATTAATTTCCAGCGCTCTGAGGTAGTTCAGTTTCGCCTCATCCCATTGCCGCAACTCTTGCGCGACCATGCCCAACTGGTGATAGGTTCTTGCCTGTGAATGGCGATCGCTAAATTCCACATCAATTTCCAGCGCTTTGAGGTAGTTCGCTTTTGCCTCATCCCATTGCCGCAACNCTTG